>RFHA01000303.1 GCA_003696565.1 Chloroflexota bacterium | reverse complement strand
GACGCACCTCAGACAGTCAGGGATTGGCACATTAATTCATTACCCGGTTCCTCCTCATCTCCAGGGTTCATACGGCGATATGGGGTATCGTCAGGGCGACTTTCCTATCACGGAAGCAATGCATTGTGAAGTATTGAGCTTGCCGATGGGACCGCATTTATCCGAAAGGGAAGTCAAGCAGGTTGCTGAAGCGGTCCGTGTTTATGTAGAGAAAAACCAATAATGCAAAATCGTACTACTAATCAGATTGTCAAAAATATTCCTGAAAAGTCGAAGATGTCAAGCGATGGCAAGGAAGGAATAGACAAATCTCTGACGAATCGTATTATGAAATCAACCGCTATTATCGGGGGTTCTTCAGCGGTCAATGTCATTTTCCAAATTATTCGGGCAAAAGTTGTTGCCTTGTTGTTGGGGCCCGCTGGTTTAGGGCTAATAAGTATCTTTAGTACGGTTGTCCAACTGGCTTCGATGCTCTCTGGGATGGGTATCGATACCAGTGGTGTGCGCCAGATCGCCATAGCCGCCGAGCAAGATGATCGGCAAGGTCTGGTGAAAATAATAAGCAGTTATCGGCGAACAGCGTTTGCTCTAGGAATACTAGGAGCTGTGTTGTTGTTTGCCCTGCGTGGATGGGTTTCGCAGATGACATTTGGCGACCAATCTTACGCAGACTCAGTAGGCTGGCTGTCATTTGCTGTATTCTTTACCGTGGTCGCCAATTCCCAGTCTACAATTATTCGTGGTATGAGACAGATTGGCGATCTAGCGCGAGCCATGGTCCTGGGAGCCGCGGTAGGAACAATTTTGGGATTGCCGATCATCTACTATTGGAGAGAACGAGGCATTGCGCTGTATTTGGTATTCGTCGCGGCAATGATGTTGATTGTCGCATGGTGGTACGCCCGCAAATTCAGCCCCAGAACGACATCGCAAAGTTGGCGTACCTCCTTTCAGGAGGCTCGCACACTGATTACCCTGGGATTTGCTTTTATGACGACCGGTTTGATCACGCTGGGGACGACTTATCTGATTAAATCATTGGTAATTCGTGTACTTGGGCTAGATGCTGCTGGATTATTTGAGGCGGCTAGCCGCCTCAGTAATGTTTATGTCGGTTTCATTTTGGGTGCTATGGGGGCGGATTTCTTTCCACATTTGGCAGGTGTTGTGCATGACTCTGAGCAAAGTAATGCATTGATAAACGAGCAGGTAAGGATTGGCTCCTTACTGGCTGTGCCGGGCCTTTTAGGAGTCTTATTTGCTGGTGATTGGCTTTTTCAATTACTGTATTCTTCTGAGTTCGTTGCAGGCGCCGTACTTTTGCGTTGGCTTGTGCTGGGAACGTTCTTGCGAGTCATTTCATGGCCTTTGGGATATTTGGTCTTAGCGCAAGGAAAAGGGAAACTTTTTTTTGTTACCGAGCTGGCTGCCAATATTGTTTATATAAGTTTCGCGTATTGGGGGGCAAAGTCCATCGAGTTGATAGGGGTAGGCGTTGCGTTTTTTATTTTATATCTATTTTATTCGGTGCTAATGACGATTGTAGCATTTCGAATTTCAGGCTTTCGTTGGACAAGGGAAAACCTGCTTTCGTTCATTTGGATGGCTTCGGCTGTGGCAGTGGGATTTGGCATTACATTTATAGAACCTATGTGGCTGTCAGCTAGTCTAGGGGGCGTGCTAACTGCTGTTGTTGCATTCTATTCGACTTGGGTAATGTACTGCATACTTGGCAAACCTACTATACAAAACATGTGGCACCAACTTAGAACACACCTGAAGATGACATGAAATTCTTGTTTTTGTACTCCAATTTGCGCATTGGCGGTGTACAGACACTTATCCTAAGAATGGCTAAATGGCTATCTCAGCACGGTCATTCTATCCATGTGTTTGTGGCAGATGCGCATCAAGACGAAAGCTTCATCGCATCCGAATTAAGGCGGTATGCCTCTATTGACATAGTAGGTGTTAGGGGGTATCAGTGTTTGCAAATCGCACCATTTACTCACTCTTTCTTCCGGAAGCAATCTTATGATGTTGTGCATGCCTTCGATCCCATTGGACTGTGGATTGCCGCTCAACTTTCGAAATCTATGAGGACACGTTTTGTAGCTGGCATTTATCACCCTCAATACTATCAATTTAAAGTCACTAATCTCGGCGGTTCTTATTACCCACAGGGGTATGAAGATCTAATTTCTGCTTTGCCGGACAATGTGTTTTTGTTCATGAATGAAGCAACATTAAATGCCCATGCGCATTATTACAATCGCTCCTTTTCAGCTTCGAGAATTTTGCCAATCCCTATCGAGAATAAGCTGTTTGGTGATAACGGGCCAGATAATACATTTCCACAAAATGAGTCTCTCCGAGTAGTTTCGGTTGGGCGCTTTGTAGATTTTAAACGCTATCCAATTGGCGTCATGGATGCAATTTCTGCGCTACGCAAAAACGGTCACAATGTGGTGTTTGAATTATACGGGAAAGGTCCATTAGAAAGTGAGTTCAAGAAATATGCTCAGAGAAGAGGATTTGATTTCGTCCGTTTTATGGGTGTGGTGCCATACCAAAAATTTGCACAGACGGTTCGAGGGGCTTTGGCTTTTGCGGGGATGGGTACGGCAGTGCTAGAGGCGGCAGCCGCTGGAGTTCCTTCGCTGGTGATGCCAGTATATTCAGATGGCGATAAGACGCTCGGATATCTTCATGAACAGAAAGGGTTTAATCTTGGTGAAGAAGGGAAGCCTCGATCGACCTTTGGTGAATTAGAACGATTGTGTCATTTGAGTTTTGGTGAAAGATTAAGTTTGGGAGAACGAGAACGAAGATCTGCTCTTAAATTTTCGGTAGATGAAGTGATGCCCATGTATCTGAGTTATGTCGAAGATGCTTGTGTTTTGCCTGCTGATTTTGAATTACCTTCTATTTTTAGAGTTTTCTACGATAAAATTCTGCTGTATGTAAAAGTGAAGTTCTAATGGCACAAGCAAATTCCCTTTTTTGGGGGGAGAGGTCATGAATTTAACGGGAGAGTTTAAATTGTCTGATAGAACAAAGACGGATTCACCAGACGTAGCTTTGTTTTTGCCTTCTTTACGGGGAGGTGGTGCTGAACGAGTAATGCTGAGACTTGCTGAAGGATTTGCTGAATATGGCCTTGCCGTTGATTTGGTGTTGGTGCAATATATAGGTGAATATACGGACCAAGTGCCCTCAGTAGTGCGAGTTGTGAATTTAAAGTCACCGCGAGTCATGAACAGTTTGCCGCTTCTAGTAAAGTATTTGTGTCAGGTGCGCCCACGAGCAATGATTTCTGCAATGAGTCATGTTAACATAGTGGCGATACTTGCTCTTAAAATGGCAAGGGTGAACACTACTTTGGTAGTGACCGAGCATAATCATTTAACAACTTCTATAAAACATAACATTTATCAGCGTGCTCGATTTATTCCTAGTCTGATGCGCATATTGTATCCTTGGGCAGAGCATATCGTAGCGATCTCCGAAGAGATGAAGAGAGATCTACAAACAATTATATCTACCCCAATAGAGGTGATCTATAATCCTGTAATTACCCAGGATGTTTTTCGAGAAGCTCGAAAGGTGCCAACATTGTCATATTTCGGAGGAGAAGGGTTTCCACTTATATTGGCTGCTGGCAGACTAACTTACCAAAAGGATTTTGAAACTTTGATTCGTTCGTTTTCGATTGTGCGTCGAAAATTCAGGGCTCGATTAGTTATTATTGGGGAAGGGGATGACCGCAATAAGCTTGAATCCCTTGTTGCCGATCTGGGATTAAAAAATGATGTCTTATTGCCAGGATTTATTAAGAACCCATATGCTCTTATGGCGAAAGCAACAGCATTTGTATTGTCTTCTCGGTGGGAAGGATTGCCAACCGTATTGATTGAAGCATTGGCCCTTGGTACACCCATCGTCTCCACAGACTGCCCCAGTGGTCCCAGGGAAGTGCTACGCAACGGTGATTTTGGCTTATTGGTCCCCGTGGGCGATCCTCAGGCAATGGCTACGGCCATTCTAACCGTTCTGGATGCACCAGAACGATATGGAATGACCCCGGAACGTGAGGAGTGGGTCATGCAGAATTTTGCCCTAGATCAGGCGGTGCAAAAGTATCTCCAGGTCATGGGCTATGACGAATAGACGTAACACATGACCCCTGTACACACTTTTCCCCTACGCAATTTCTCTCTGTCAGTCGGGGTGCAAGAGGGAGCACATGTTTTTGTTGATACTTGTTGTAGCGTATGTTGCCTTTTTGGCATTGTTGCCTCTGGAAGTCTTTAAGGACTGGAATAAGTACCCACGACCTATACTATATTCACACCGCTTATCCTGGAACAGTATGCTAATGGGTGGCCTGCTCACCTTCATGATGGCAAACCGGCTTGGCCGATGCTGAACAGCTTGTTCTGTCAATGACATAGTAATCTGAGAAAATGTTGTACTCAGTTGTGTGCCGGTTATTACTATCTATCTGTCGTACAGCAGTACATCGTGAATGAAATTTAGCTATGTTACCTATGGTAAATTAGATAGAAAATTTTCACGATGTATTGGTATATTACATCTATTGTTTAGCAATACCTGTGCCTAGTCCTGACTCTCATGGAGAGCGGGACTAGGCCAGCACGGCATTACCTTTTAGATTATTTAGGGGAGATACTTGATTTGAATAGCGGTGGCCGCTTTATGAGTCTCTTTGTGAGATTTTGACTTTTCTTACAATCAAATTTTGTTATTGTTTTTTCTGTCTTAGAGTTAACCGAAATTAAAGAATGTGTGTGGATGAATTATGTCTATATATAGTTACACAACAAAAATTGCAGATTTTCAACAAACAAAGACAAAAAATAAAATGGATAAGTTTCTTTCCGTAGTGCTTTCTGTTATATATGGTGGCTTTTTAGCATTGCTTCCCGTTGATGTTTTTTTAGATAGAATTAATTACTTGGTTTATGCATCAGCAGCGGATTTAATTATGGAAAGATATGCACTAAATGGAGTGCTAACTGTTTTGGCGAATGAACCTGTGTGGCTACTGTTAAACCGTTTATTAGCAACTTTTTTGTCACCAGAAATGATTATTCGTTTGATTGTATTTTTTCCAGCAAGTATCATTGCATGGCTTTTATTACAACATAGAAAGGGATGGATAGGATGGACTCTCTTGTTTTTGTTTTTTCCAGCTGTGATTAAAAACCATGTGATTCATTTACGACAAGGTGTTGCGATTGCTTTGTTTCTGGTTGGTTGGTATTCACAAAGAAAGAATTTTCGTTATGTGCTTTGGCTAGTAACACCATTTATTCATGCTTCCTTCTTTTTTGTGCTAATGTTGTACGTTTTAGTGAAAATTGTGAAGATTTTGCGAATGCCAGATGAATTTTTCATTTTAATGCCATTATATATTTCTTTTGCAGTTGGGTTTGGTTTACCTTGGTTGGGTTTCAGGGTAGGTGCGCGCCAAGCCTTTGAGTACAATTTGCGCGGGGTTGATATTAGTGGCCTTGGTTTTATTTTTTGGCTGTTGCTTTTGATTGTTTTGCTTTCGCAGGGCCGTCAATTTATACGTCGCCATGCCTTTGAGATAGTAACAGTGACTTTTTATCTGGGCATATATTTTCTGGGAGCTGTATCTGCGCGCATCTATGAGAGCACATTGCTCCTGGTGCTTCTGTCAGGTCTTGACCTGGAAAAGCGTCGACGTTCTGTGTTTTTGATTATGATTGGTGGCTTTATATTTTTGAGCTATTACCTGCGCTTGGGAGATCCATGGCTAGGTTGGGGATTCTGATAGTATTATAGGACTTTGTGGCTTATGAAGTGTAGGGTTTGCCGCTTTATTTTGCGATGGTTGTTGCTTGCGTTCATCTTCACGCTCATGTTATTGAGCGGAATTGGAAAAGATCTGTACGCGGCAGTCCAAACGAATT
Source organism: Chloroflexota bacterium (assembly GCA_003696565.1). Taxonomy (GTDB): domain Bacteria; phylum Chloroflexota; class Anaerolineae; order Aggregatilineales; family Phototrophicaceae; genus DAOTWY01. Next base: position 3,606 of record RFHA01000303.1, on the reverse strand, counting down.
TTGCGATGCATCAACTGCTTCGACATATCGGTGACCGGTGGTCAAACCCGGCATATGTGTTGTCTATACCTTCATTCACTGATAATGAAGCAGGGGAAGTTGCCGGTGTCCAATATTCAGATTTCGTTGAATTCTACCTGCCAATGGATGTGCCGCCTTTTGTTCGGGCTCAGTACCTTGGCTGGTCGGGCAACGAGCAACAAGTGCAGCCCGTCTGGCAAGAAATGCTGGAAAGGGGCCAACGGATCGAACTGGCAGTACTGGCCCTCGGTCTGTTAGCAGTAAAACGGGGTGATATACCGGCGGCTCTGAATCTCTGGAACGATCGAAAAAACATCCGTATTGCTGACTATTTGACTTATCAAGGTGACTACTTCCTCCGCACCGACGAACGTGAGGAGGCGCTCAAATATTACCAGTTGGCAAAGAGATTGCGGCCGGATGAACTGGATTTGACCCTTCGCATCACTTTGGTGGAGATCTATCTGCAAGAGCGTGAAGCGTATCTGGCTCGTCTGGATAAGGTGTTGACCCGTTGGGGTCTAGAGAAGACAACGGAAGTGATTGGCCGCCTCCACGCCCTGGTGTCTGATGGGTTTGTTTGGGTGTTCATGGCAGCCGCCGACGTCTACCAACAGCGCCAGGATGAGACCTCCGCAGAGAAGGTGCTGCTGTTGGCGACCCAGATTCATCCAGGTCCCGTGACCTACGTCCCTTTGGGCGCGTTCTATTGCAATCGAGGTCGTTTTCCGGAAGGTATTGCCGTGTTAGAGCGGGCCAAGCCATATAGCACTCAACACTATGCTCTTCTAGCCAGACAGCAGCTCTCCATTTGCTATTGTCAGGCTGGTTTACGGGACAAGGCTGTGGCTGAGGCACAGGAATTGGCCAGAATGTCTCCAGAGAACACACCCTTCCAGACATGGGACTTGCAATTGAGCGATAATTGGGCTCAATTGTGTGAGAAATAGAATAACAGGTGGATAATGAAAGATATCCAAGATCGTCCCAGACTATGCTTTGTCACTACCGACCTCGCCTACGGAGGAGCAGAAGTACAGCTTGTTCGGCTTGCCATTGCTCTGAAAGACAGGGGATGGAACATATGCGTAGTTTCCATGCTTTCACCACAGGCTTTTACGAAAGAACTGGGGACTCAGGGCATTCATGTCTATTCTCTGGACATGCAGCGAGGCATTCCCGACCCGCGGTCACTCTGGAAATTGGCGCGGATTATTCAGGAATTCAATCCTCAGGTAGTCCACAGCCACATGATTCATGCTAATCTCTTGGCTCGCCTTGCTAGAGTGCTGGCTCACGCCCCTGTTCTTATTTCAACTATCCACAGTACACTAGAAACTGGACGCTCTTTTCGGTCAGAAAAGATTGTGCATTGGGCTTACCGTCTGACCGATCCTCTGTCTGATACCACTACACATATTGCTAGACAAGGTTATGATCGCTTTTTGCGAGAGGGGGTGGTCCCGAAACGGAAGCTTCTCTATATGCCCAACGGCGTCGACACAGGGCGATTCGCTCCATGCCCTGAGGACCGCCAAGCGAAGCGGAGAGAAATGGGTATCAACAATAATGAGTTAGTATGGCTGGCTGTCGGGCGCATAGAAACGCCTAAGGATTATCCCAATATGCTTTATGCGTTTCAGAAAGTGTGTTTGAATAGGCCTGAGGCTCGACTGGTGGTAGTGGGCAAGGGAGAGTTGGAATCCCAGATTCGAGAGCTTACCGTCGAACTTGGTTTACAATCTTATGTCCGTTTTCTGGGGTTGAGGACAGATATACCTAAACTGCTGAATGTTGCAGATGCTTACGTAATGTCCTCGGCTTGGGAGGGGATGCCTATGGTTCTGCTGGAAGCCCATGCCACCGGGCTGCCGATTGTGGCGACGGACGTAGGCGCTAATCGGGATGTAGTGCAAGAAGGCGTGAGCGGCTTTTTGGTCCCAGCACGGAATCCCGATGCCCTTGCAGCGGCCATGCTTCGCATGATGGAGCTGCCTGAAGAAGAGCGTCGGCAAATGGGGCTGGCTGGGCGGCAATGGGTGGAAGATAACTACAGTCTGGAGCGAATTGTAGATCGGTGGGAATCTCTCTATTTTAAACTTCTTTTCGGCCAAGCGAGTAAAGAGTCATGGTTAACCAAGTAAGTCCCCAACATGCAACCAAATTGGCTCTTATCTCGCCATACGCCCGCTCTTTAGTCAACTTTCGCGGCCCGTTGATCCGGGATTTTGTGCAACATGGAGTCCAAGTATATGCTTTGGCTCCTGATTTTACCCCACATATACGCTATGAAATCGAACAACTTGGGGGAATATCCATTAGCTATCCCCTGCAACGAACGGGCACAAATCCCCTTCAAGATATTTATTCGCTTTATAGCTTGGTAAAAATACTGCGGAAAATAAAACCTCGGGTTGTGCTTACTTACCAGCCGAAAGCGAATATTTATGGGATGCTTGCAGCAGAGATTGTTCGCGTACCAAAAAAAGTTGCATGGATAACGGGTTTAGGCTCAAATTTCGTTGAAGAAAAGAAGATACAGTTAAAAAAGAGAGTTTTGCGCAGTGTAATGACGAACTTGTACAAGAGGGCCTTACAGCATACGGACATTGTCATTTTTCAAAACAAAGAAGATCAAGAAGAATTTCTTTCCTTGGGGATAATATCTTCGGAAAAGAACATGCTCTTGGCAGCTACAGGCATTGATTTAGATAAATGGCTCACTGTACCTCCTCATCTTAGTCCTTTTACCTTTACTATGGTGGCACGGCTTCTGAAAGAAAAAGGGGTTCGGGAATTTGCCGAAGCTGCCCGGATGGTGAAGGCCAGACACCCTGAAGTATGTTTTCTTCTTATTGGTCCCTTGGATACCAACCCCGGCGCCCTCTCCGAGGAGGAAGTGCGTGGCTGGGTAGAAGAGGGGATATTGGAATGGGTACCCTGGACGGACGATGTGAGGTCATATCTGCGCCAGACAAGTGTGTATGTTTTACCTTCTTATAGAGAAGGCGTACCTCGAAGTACACAGGAGGCTATGGCAATGGGGCGCCCCGTAATTACTACCGATGTTCCCGGGTGTCGTGAGACGGTCGTTCATCTCAAAAATGGATTTTTGGTACCGGCCCGGGATTCGTCGGCTCTGGCGGAAGCCATGGAGTGTTTTATCAATGAACCTGCATGGGTTGAACGAATGGGACAAGAGAGCAGGCGGTTAGCAGAAGAGCGATTCGATGTTAAAAAAATAAATCCCAGGCTTATTGCTCATCTCTTGGAAAAGGTATAAGATGTCTAGCGTTTATGCCCGCTGGTTAAAACGCGTTGGAGATATACTTGTGGCGCTGGTATCCCTTTTCATTTTGGCATTGCCTATGTTTATTATCGCCCTTCTTGTTCGTCTCAAGTTCGGGTCTCCCATTCTCTTCCGCCAACAGCGCCCGGGACTGCACGGCCGTCCCTTCACCATTTACAAATTTCGCACCATGACTAATGCTAGAGATAAACACGGCAACCTGTTACCTGACGAACAGCGTCTGACTCGGTTTGGACAGTGGCTGCGCAGTACGAGCCTGGATGAACTGCCTGAAT
>RFHA01000302.1 GCA_003696565.1 Chloroflexota bacterium | reverse complement strand
GTTGCCCTTTGGGGCGAAGATTGTGGGGCCAACGACCATGTACAACATGGACGGTGAAGCTGTTGAGCAGTCTGGGGAGTTACCTGTGCTGGTGTTGGGACGTTTGTTGGCGGAAGATGGGACGTGGTGGTATGTGGTCAACACCAACACGTACAACCAGCCAAGATGGTATATTGTGCCGCAGGAAGCCGTGCAATTTTATGCAGAGGACAATGGCGCGCTACGCTCCTACATCCCAGTGATCACGCGCCTGAATGCAGATGAGCCGATCTATGTGCGCTATCCATTTGAAGGGGAAAATACGCCGCGCGTTGTAGACTCCGCAGTTGGTGATAAAGTGGTGCGCTTGCTCTTCAAAGCCAGCTACACAGCGACTGAAGTGGGTGATCAGAACTTGGAGCTATACCAAGCGGTGTACGATGGTCAAATTGTCTGGGTGGAGACCGATGGCGTGCCCCAACCAACTGATGGCTTGTATGAAGTTGTTGTTGGTAAGTTTGATGACCGTGTCGAGACGCGCAACCAACCCATTGCTGTACAAGACTGTAAGAGCGAAAATGCGACGGCAAATTTTCCAGTGCCCGTCTATGCGAGCAGTGTTTATGAGTTTGATAGCTCAATATATTTTGCTCTTGTTCTGCACGATAATGTGGGCGATCAGAATGCCTCTGTTGGTTGGCAATTAGCAGACGCAAAATCATCGCCAGATGAAGCACAAGCGCTGCAGAAGGCGGAGGCATACACCAATAGCGCTTATGACGGGTTGGGGTATGCGCGCTATGTGTTGTTCCCCGCACCCTTTAGAGGGTATTTGCCGAATACAGACTTGGCCAAAGTTCCGTGTATAACTTCTAATCCTAGTCCACCTCCTTCTACTCCTAGTAGCGCCGGCAGCGAACCAACGCCGACTGCGACACCACCAGAGGGGCAATAACAAGACCAACAAGCGTCGCAAGGGTAATAGAAGGTTATGAAGTAGAAAGATGTTAAAAGATGTCTAAATCAACATGGTTAAAACACTTGATGTTAATGACAGTGGCAGCGTTGTTCGTGCTAGGATGCTCGCGCAACTCACCCGATGCAGGACGAAGTGCTGAGAGTTTTTTGCCGAATTTGGGAGATGAATATGCCACTTTTAGCGATCAAAGTGTGACAGAATCTTTGAAGATTTTCAGCGGTTTTATGGCTAGTCCTACGGCGTTTGCCTTGTTTAGCTCATTGGATGATTTCAGAGACTGTATGAGTGATTATGGCGTGTTGGCGAGCAAAGTCTACATCAATAAAGAGTCACCAGACGTTGCCGGCATTGTGAGCGTAGTCAATTTAACGCGCTTATCCAGTATACAGGTGGTCGTCGATTGTATGACACCGGATGTGATGCCTTTAGATGATCAGGGTGAACCGATTCAGCCTTGCGTGAATTCTTGGATTCACCAAGATGATGAGGCATCATACTTCATAGCATATGCGGCAACGACGACGCGGCTATGTAAAGCGTTTGAGAGACAATTACCGCATTAGTTGAGTAGGATGAAGTCTAGCGGATGTTGTGGGGGGATAACAAAATGAAACGTTGGTTGGTTGTGTTTTTGTTGGGCATTTTGGTCGTGGTGATCATAGGTTGTGGGAGTGGCGATGATGCACAAAAGACTGAACAAAGTGAACGAGAAGCGCAATTGGAGGATACTGTCGATGCGCTGATGAGCACTGTAGCAGTGTTGTCAATGGGGGATACGCCCACGCCCACCCGCACATTACGTCCCACATCGACACGCACGCCTTCACCAACGGCGACAATGACCCCAAGCCGTACTCCACTGGCACAGGGTGACTTAGAAGTGAGCATTGTTGATCGGGAAGTATGTCCTGACATAGTAGATGGAGTGTTTATCTGCTACGTTGAACAAGAGGTCACACGAGAAGTGTTTCGGGTGCGCTCTGCAACAGGGGTGGTTGAAGAAGTGGTGTTGAGTGTGCTCAGCGATCCAGAGGCGGTGTTGGTTGCTTCTAGTGAACAAATTGTTGCAATTGATGAAGGCACAGTGAATGTACTTGTGCTCGCGTTTGATGAAGAGGGCACAAGTGTACGAGAGATAGCCATTAAATTCGTAAGGACTTATGAAGCTGTGGAGGATGAGCGCGCTCAAGCGGATTCAACCAGAACAGCAATTCCTACCAACACGCTGCCTGTTGTAAGTGTGACTTTGTCGTTAAATGGCGAGTCATTAGTGAACTCTGATAACTCGAATGAAGTGATGTTGACGGTATACGATGGGTCTGAGGTCAAGGTGAATTATGAGGGAGTGCCGCCGGGCTCGGTATTGAATCTCATCTGCCCTGAAGATGAATCCAATTCTTCAAAGCCAATTAGTTGTTCTGGTAAACCGATCGTAGGAGGATGTGGCTTGTCCAACCTGAATGTGACATGTAATAACAGCAGTAGCAGCAGCATCACCTTCACGGTGCCAGAAGGCGAGGTGAGCATCCAAACTTTTATAACTTTTGGCTTGGAGGTAAGTGGCGCAGTAACGCAACCGAACAGCTTGCGCTTACAGCTTGAGCCGAACACAGCGCCCACGATTCGCTTGACTGGGGAGGACGGCAATCCTATAGCGCCTTCCGTTGAAAATTTCTATGAGATTAATATGGCGGGGGAGGCGCGCATTTCTTACACCATCGAGGACGATCAAGTGGATGGTACGACCCTATTAGAAGGTTATCAACTAGCTCTTCAAGAAGGTGGCGGAAACGTAACGCTGGAACTAGAAGGTGTTGGCGAGCTCGCATCGGGGAGCGAAGTGGCGTTATCCCAAGCGAGTGGCACGCTCATCTTGCGCGCTGAGAGCGATGGCACTACAACATTAACGCTCACTTTGACCGATCCACATGGTAAAGCGCACACCTTCACCCTACAAGTGACGAATACGCTAGCAAGTGCGCCGCGTTTTGTGGTGGGAGACTTGTCGGACTTGTCAAGAGGCTTTGCATATGATGCGGTTGAGCTGAATTTGTTGTCAAATGCTGGAGAATTCACCATATATAACAGTCCTTCAGGAGATAGGGGCACCCCAGTGACGAGAGGACAGTTTACCTCGATAGAAGTGGTGGGGCGGGCGATCACGGGTTCTGAAGCTGATCCGACGTTGTGGTATGCGTTGCGGATTTTGCAGATTAACAATGATGAGCAGACGGGGTGGCTGCGCTTGGACAAAGAGAGCGAACCAACCTATGTGATTGCGACCCCGAACGATATAAGGTTGCGGGGGTTGCCCTTTGGGGCGAAGATTGTGGGGCCAACGACCATGTACAACATGGACGGT
>RFHA01000004.1 GCA_003696565.1 Chloroflexota bacterium | reverse complement strand
TTAAACTATGAAAAACGGAACTTTTATCTTTTATTCGGCACAGAGGATCGTATAGAAGGCATGAACGCCTTTATTGAAAAACGTCAACCATCATGGAAGCATCGTTAATTTATACTTGTAACATTGGCGGGGATTTAAACCTGTTGCCCCGCCTGCATACTTTCATCCGTGCGCAGCGCGCAGGCACAGATGCTATTCTACTTGATTTGGGTGGGGCTTGTTCGCCAAATATATGGCATTGTGAAGTGACAGAGGGGCGTTCGACCTTATTAGTTTTGGATGCGATGGGATATGACTTAGCCTATGTTGAGTTATCCTCAGAAAGCCGTGAAAAGCTCCGCAATCAAGTCATGATGCGGTTAGTGGATGGTACCCACCCCATCACTTATAAAGATATTTTATTCACGACTAAGCCACGACATCATCGGGATGAAGTGTTGGTTATACCGGCAGAAAAGACTTATCTCAAAGACAAAACCCTACATCTGGCAAACATAAAATCGGGTGAAGTTGGTATTGTTCATGTGGAGGGCGATATGATCCAACATCAAGTTCACACAGTGCCGGAGCACATCCCTCCTGATCCTTCAATCAGCGGAACAATTGAGTTTGTCCTTTCTGAAGCGCGTTATTTTCAGCGTAAAAAGAGCCGGGAAAATAGATTATCATAACCATGTCTAATTCCATTACAAAAGCTCTTATCCGGGAGCGATTACAATATATCTATACCCAATTGCTACAAGGTGATTTTGAACGTAATCGCATACAATCCGAACTGCACCGCTTGTTAGAAAAGTCCATAGAACTTGATTTACCGCTTTACCAGTTTGAGGCATTAAAGAATCTCGGTGTGCTACACGCTATTCTTGGTGAGCTAGATCAAGGTTTAGATTATCATCTTCAGGCACAGACAATAGCCGAAAAAAATAACTATATTAGCGGCATCTTCAACATTTTAAACAACCTTTCAAACATTTATGACCGCATAGGACAACCCCAAAAAGCATTACAAACCATACGCCAGGCATTGGAGATGGCACAAACTCACCCAGAATTAAAACCGCATATCATCTTAGCTGGAACAAATTTAGGTAATTTACTATGCAGCCAGGAGCTTTATTTAGAAGCAGAAACAATATTTAAGTATTGTATGCAAGTTTATCATGACTTAATGATCAACCATCGGCGTGATGACATCGCGTCTCGGCATCTTATTGCGATCTATGCCGGTTTAGCTATTATTTATACAGAACAACACAGCTATCGTATCGCACGGGAATATGCCACACTAGCAGAAAGTCTGTTACAAAACGATACGGTTTTCAGTCGGCGGTTGATGGCACATCTTGTCAAAACACGGTTGGCATATTATGAGCCTCAATCCAGAACTGAATTACAAGATCAACTGAGCAAGGTTGAGCAGATTATTCAACAATATGCTGTACTAAAAGGCGAAATAGCCCATCTATTGCACCGTGAAGCACTGTATTGGCATAAACGTTCAAAAACCGAACTTGCCCGCCACTTTGCTCATCAAGCTAAGCAGATTTATGAAACAGTCAACGATCAAAATAATCTCATGGCGATTGAAGCTCTGCTTGAGGGGTTATTGTAACCGCACTGACTGGCTCTCCGTCTGGAGGTAAAAAGATCAACCCAACATTGTGTAACCCATCAAACTGCCCCACCATCAAGGTGAAATCATCTGGTGCATCGAACTGCATCTCATGAACATGAATATCACCAATAGACCAAGCATAACCAGGTAGCCCTTGTCCATCAACAATAGCGACTCTTTCGCCATCCGCATTAAAAACATGAACAAAAGGTGCATAAATATGTTGAAGCACCTCTTGAGGAACAGCATCCACCCGCCAAAAGGTACGAATCCGCCACTGTGTCCCGACTTGCCATAAATCATAAGCTAATAAAGTTAGCCCCTGTTGGGTAGGAATATTAAGCGATATGCCGGTTATATCTAGGTTTTGAGCTTGAGGTAATAAATCAACAGTCACTTGCTGACCATCATTGAGCATCAACGTCTCTAATCGCTGCGCGCCATAGGGTAATGGCGCATCATCTGACATCATCTGAATATAAAGCCCACCACGAGCAGGCACATAATGAAAATCTGGTGCGCGGGTATCACGTATGGCTGTAAACAGCCTGCCGGAAAAACTGTTAATAATCCAAGCGTCGATAGGAATGTAAACAATGCCATCTTGCGGTAATGCTCGGCTGACCATTTGCCCAATCGTCATGCCGACATCCACCGGCAAAGCAGAAAATTCGTGCATACCAGGAAGCGCGTTCGTCTCCTGATAATAGCGCGCACTGTTGGTCAGCATGAGTGCGGCAAATGGGATAAACGCCAATGACAGCACCCAAGTCATCAGGCGTGTGCGTGTCACAATATGGATTCCCCAGGCAGCCAACACGTAACCAGCAGGCAACCCTAAAAGCTGATACATGGGATGAACAATGTTATTGGTATAAGTCATAGCAAGAACTGGTAAGCCGAACCAGATCAGCACAATCAGCGCGGCATCTCGCTTTTCACGCTTAGTGACAATCTGCCAAGCCGCTGCGCCAATCCCCAAGAAAATTGTCATAGATAGCACCACAACGGCAGGCTGCGTCAGATCATATCGCAGTTCAAAATCGTCAGCCGGGGCATCCAAACCACGCACGACTTCGTAATCCTTACCTGTAACCAGGCGCAGGGCATGTTGAAACGCTTCCAAACGAAAGCTCGGCTCACTAGATGAAAAATTTTCTACACGATCTGCTACGGTTTCTGCTTGGTTAACCAAGCCAATGACATACAAGCTAAACATTAAAAGAAAACACGTGCTGCCAATCCACACGCCACGCCAGGGGACACGCTTTCGGAAAATCAGCATTAAGAGACCAACCGGCACGACAATAAAAAACGCCAATAAATAAGTGTGTGCAAGCAGGGTCATGGCAATCAATGCAAAAATCATTCGTTGCGCCGGAAGGCGTGTTCGGTTAAGCAATACCCCCCACAACAGCCAAGCCACCAGCGGGACAAAAAACGGCAACAAGGCTTGTACCCAAGATGTACGACTGTATTCAATCACCCAGGGGTTAACCGCCATCAAAGCAGCGGCAACCAATGCCGATTTTTCGTCTAGTATCAACCGAGTAGCTTTATATGTTAACCACACTCCCAGCCAGTTGAGCAATATAACAAAGACATAAACCCCTAATGGTGAGCGTGTTAAGGCGACAACCGGAATATAGAGATAGCCTGTTAAGGGTGGGTTCGCAAATAAAACAGAAGTGCCCTGCCCTGCCAATGGAAACTCCCCCCAATCTAACGTGGTCATCGCTTGCCATACTGGGTAGGCATGGTCTACATTATGTTCAATTTCGGTGATATAACGCACACGTGCCACAAGTGCTAATGCAAGGATACCGATCAAAATCAGTTGATTACTTTTACGTAATGTCATTTATGCCCTGTATGATGTTTTGTCACAATTGATATTAGCCCCTTAAAAAGAGGAACTTCAACACAGGATAAAACCTATAGTTGTTTAAAACAACCTTAAAGGGGATTATTTAATTGCATAATCCCCTTGTTATCGATTTATGATAACCTGACAATCAATATGGATTAACCCGTAACCGCAACCTGGTTTAAACCGCCACGAATCCGCCCGAATCCAACGGCAGACCACCCAATCGTGTTGCCATAGCGGACTTGTACCCAGCGATTATCTGATGTTCTCCCAATGACCTCCGCTGTTAACCCCCAGGGGATTGTCCCAATGATTTGAGCATCAGTAGTAGGTGCGCTGCGGATGCGGAGGGGGGCATTGGTGGTATAAGTCACAGCCGCATCAATAGGTGTATCAACAATTGGCGCAGTTCCCCCACCAGAAAGCCGAACAAACCGCCCAGAAACCCAGCCTGTTTGCCCACCATAGTCAATTTGATACCAGCCGTTTGATTCACCCTGAACAATATAAATATTTTCCGGTGAGATAATGCCAATGGGATTAAAATTGGTGCCGGGTCCGGTGCGCACATTTAAACGCCCAACTGTCGCACGCAAGGTGGTAGAACCTTCTGGCGCAGCTGGTTGAGCTTGTGGCGCGGGCGTACCCGCCGTACCATATAAATAAGCTGCATCCCAATATACGCCATTGGGGTTAGATGGTTGGCTTTGGGTAGCAAATAAAAATAATGTGATGGTGCTGTTATTAGCCGTTGCGCTGACAGATGGCGTTGACCACTGCCCACGTGCGGCTGTTTCTGCCCATACAATTCCACCGGCATAGGGGTTTGTACCGCCGTTGGGGTCAATACCTACCCGGGCGATGCCCGTGTCACCCTCTATAAACACCCATGCCCCGCCTTGCACAGTTGTACCCGGTTGGACTGTAACTTGTTGATAAATAAACGCCGTGAACGTCCCCCCACCGCGTGCGATATGATAAGATCGCCAACCGTTCACCTTAATCCCACCGATATGTGGTAAGCCGGTTGGATGAACATTCATCCAGCTTTCTGTACGTGGTGATTGGATAACTCCACCACCCCAACCCAATGGGACAGCCATATAGACGTTGGTGTCTAATGGGTCAAAGCTGATGGGAATATAGACTTCGCTATCAAAACTTGGATTTTGTAACAGGTTATCTTGTGCAAACGCGGGAGACACAAACACACAGATGAGCGTGCTAATTAGAACAAGAAAACGCCTCATGATAAATATCCTCACATCATTGACATTGTTTTTATATGATTATATGAGGCTTTAATGCGGCGTAGGGGAATCGGTGGGTTAACGGCGAAGTTCTGCGCGCAATGTCTCAATGTGGTGGCGCAGACCGGCATCTTTTTCCATGTCTTCTTCTATTTTTGAGCACCCATGTAGGACGGTGGTATGGCTACGCCCGCCAAAGATTTCCCCAATTTGAGCAAATGATGTATTGGTAAGCTGCCGAACCAAATACATGGTGACTTGCCGCGCCGTATTAATTCGTGATGTACGGCTTTTTCCTGTTAATTCTGCTTGTGGCACTTGGAAATAAGCCGCAGCTGCTTCAAGAATTTGCTTAATTGTAATTGGTTGCCGCCCATGCAAGCGAGGACGATCAAATTGTTCTAAGGTCATATCCGCCAGCTCTTCCGTTAAGCCGCCAAGCTGAGCTTTAGCGACCATCTGATTAAAAACACCTTCTAGTTCGCGCACATTGGATTGGGCACGATTAGCGACTTTTTCTAATACAGCATAAGGCAGTTGGACATCACGTTCTGCCGCCCACATCTCTAATAATGCCAAACGCGACTCAAATTCTAGCGGTTGAATATCCGTCACAAGTCCACCCTCAAACCGTGAACGCAGCCGGTCTTCTAAGGTTTTCAGTTCACCTGGGTGCCTATCAGAAGCCAGGACAATCTGCTTATTAAATGTAACCAGCGCATTAAATGTGTGGAAAAATTCTTCTTGTGTGCTGTCTTTACCGGCGATAAACTGAATATCATCAACCAGTAGGACATCAGCCGAGCGGTATTTATCACGAAACATCGCCGTGGTTTTATTTCGAATAGAAGCGATCAAATCATTGGTAAAGGCTTCTGACGGGATATAGATAGTACGCAACCCTTTAGCTTGGCAAACATGGGCAATCGCTTGCAATAGATGTGTTTTACCCAAACCAACACCACCGTAGATGAAAAACGGGTTATAGCTTTTGCCAGGGTTTTCTGCAACTGCACGCGCTGCCTCATAAGTAATGCGGTTTGACCCATTGACAATGAACCGCTCAAAAGTAAAGCGCGGGTTTAATTCACTTTCCGGTAAATCTGGACGCTTTGGGGTAGCAATCCGCTCATGCCAAGGAGCCGGTTCATAGTTTGGGGCTTGTTGCGCTAATAGCCGGAAAAGTGGCATTTCATCATCGAGCGCATTGGGGCGTGGTGGATTGTGAATCTCAAACTGCACGTCCACCTCATGCCCAACGACATCACATAAAACGCGATGCACATCACGATAGAGGCGGTATTGCAGCATATCTCGTGCATAGGCACTTTGTACGCCAATGGTAAACGTTCCCCCTTCCTCTTTTAAGAAAGTGGTATTGCGTAACCAAGTATCAAAGCTTGAACGATCAAACTGAAGTTCAAGTTGTGCGTATGCTACATCCCATGCGTCTTTGGCGTTCACGTTTCCTCTTGCTTTTCTATTACTAACAGGCATCAACACCAGGCAATATAAAGCCCGTGGGCATTGATAGCCCCCGCTGTCAATTTAAAGTTGTTGGTTTGTTGCTTTTCAGGGGTACCCCTGTGCTGAAGCAGTGGCAGAGCTTCAACTTGTCTTGTGTCTATATAGTATAGCGGATGTTGGCTATTCTCTCAACCGGATTCAGCCGAATCACGAAAATTTTAAGGTTGGGATAAGTTACGCACAAACACTTAAAAATTTGGGATAAATTAAGAGAGAGGAGTCATACCTTAATTAAGCGGTTTTTGGGATATTTTGGGATATATTATCCCAAATAATCCCAAAGAATCCCAAATTATTGCGATTTATTTCATCGTTTGTGAAATCTGTAATTTTTTAACATTGGGATAAGTTACCGCATTTAAAAGACAAAGATGGGAAAATAGAACCAATTCTCATAGATTTTTTACTATTTTACGGTTACAATTTTTCTAGCTACACAAATTTCATATTTGAGTAGTTGGTTGGTAAATTGGAGTTTGGTTGAAAACAACATCATGACAGAATATAGTAACACCCTATCAAGTTATCGGGACGATTCTTCTACACAATACGACGGTCCAGATGTCATCAAGGTTTCGGCAAAGTCACGTTCTACAGCCGTCGCTGGTGCCATCGCTGGAGTCATCCGTGAGCATCGTCATGCAGAGGTGCAAGCAATCGGAGCAGGAGCCGTAAACCAAGCAGTTAAAGCCCTTGCTATCGCTCGAGGATATTTAGAACGGGATAATTTAGATATTGTGTTCTTACCGTATTTTACAGAAGTGGATATTGACGGTCAGGAACGCACCGCTGTTCGCTTCCAGGTGGAAATTCGCCCACCGAATCTATAAAAAAAGAAGCCGCTTGCCAAGTTGCAGGCGGTTTTTTATTGACACCCTCCCCTCTTTCTCAGTACTATCATCAACAGCCACTTACACCATATTCAATGATCAATATTATCTCTTCATCCATGCTATTAAGGTGAGATCATTGTATGCAAGGGCATTGATAGTTCAAACAGTAACAGTGAGATAATATGCTAGAGTATTTAAGTCAGGCAGTTGGGTTTGGATTCGCCGCGGGGAATTCCCCTGGTTCATTGATGACTTTCCTCATTAGTACAACTCTAAGTTACGGCTGGCGACGAGGGATTATGGTGGTTTTATC
>RFHA01000301.1 GCA_003696565.1 Chloroflexota bacterium | reverse complement strand
GCCACTTAGATCAACTTGAAAATTAAGCAAGGTTCTTTAACCAATCATGAATTGTATGGGCTGCCCCAAAATGAAACGTTTGTTCATCACCTTCCCCAACGGTTACATCACGGCTAGCCCCCCGCGCCACATAAAACAGCGCACCATGGTCATATGTTTGAGCGTGACATGCCGCAGCAGCTAGCGCATATTGGCTTGGCAGATGCCAATCATGCTCCCCTTGGATAATCTGCACTGGGCAGTTCAGGGCTAAAATCGCGCTCTCATCCAACATATTCCCCACCAAAATTACCCCGGCTGGTGATTGAATGCGTGCAAATAAGCCATAAGCACTGCCCAACATCATGGTGCCTTCTCCCTGTGCCAAAATAACAACACGGTTCCGGTCAATATGATCTTGAGAGAGTGCTGTTTCATAGGCATTGACAGCATCTTGTGTCGTAGACCCACGCCCGCTTCCACCGCTGCGCCCCATACCACGCTTATCCCAGCGGAAGATGGCATAGCCGCTATTGAGCGCAATTTGAGCATAATGACGGTAATCATGGCGTGATTGCCAACCAGCATGATGAAGAGTAAAAACAAGAGGATAGCCAGAGCCTAATGGTGGCGCAGTTTGTGGATAATCAATTTGCCCGGCAAGCCGCACCTTATCCCCCGCAAAGGCGATTTCAGAGCTTTTATTTGCCGCACACGCCCGCTCAATCACATAGCTCGCAGCCATATTTCTACCTATCCTTCCATAATATTAAAAATTTGACAGATAGAAATAACAAGTTTAATTTTGAGTTAACATTTTCGACATTGTACATCAAAATCGGGCGTTTTTCAAAACGATGCTATTCTAATCAATTTCTGATTAATGTCCAGCCAAAATCCGGGTGATCTGTTCAAGATGTGTTAAATCATGTGAGCAAACTTGCATCAGCGCATCCATTAAAGAAAAATGCCCTTTTTCCGGGTGGATTCCGGCACGCTCCCATTGTTGTGGGCTAAGCGCATTAAAAAAAGCCACAAACTGCTGGCGCGATTGTTGTAAATCCACCATAACTTGGCGCAAATTTTGCTGATTATACTGCCGATCAATTGCCATTTGTTCATGGTCATAAGCAGGTAATTGTGGGTTGTGTTGATCACGAATCATTACCGCGCGGTCGTAAAAAATCACATCAAAATCACGCACATGACAAAGCACTTCTAAAATCGTCCAGCCGTGTGGCGCGTCGTTTTGATCTCGCAGCGTTGTTGCAGTTTGTTGATCCAGGGTGTTCACAAGATTTTGATAAATGGCAAGAGTTTGGTGAATTGAGTTAAGCATATGCTGACGAATTTTTTCTATATCCATTACATCAAAGCACTCCATACTATTTAACACTATAATAAAAGAAGACCGTAAATAAAGGAATGACTATGTATTTGCCACAAATCAAAGGCGGACGAACAGTTAGCCGTTACACACTAGGAGCTTATATTGTTGTTTTTGTAACAGATTGTGAAAGTGTCGGGATGATTAACTATTTGCATGTGGCATTCGTTTATTTACCAGACCCAACTGACCCAGAAAACAAGCCGCAAGTTGTTATGGCAGTTGCCGCAGAACGCTCCACTAACATTGGGAGTATCATAAAAGACCCAAATACTTACTTTCTTGGGGTATTCCCTGGAGATGGGCATATGAACTTAGGATCATCAACAGATTGGGCAGATTTAACCAAATTCACCAAACGAGCATTAGAGGTCATCGCACAGCATCTTAACATACAAAAGCCGCCGGTTTATATCCCATCCCAGCGTAATGATTAAGTCCAGCAAATCATCATCAAATGATCTAGGTTAATCAGCACATGCACAGTGATACATTGGAGGGGAAAGTGTGAAAGACAAACGAGTTGGGCAGCAATTTGGTCCTTACCACATCAAAAAATATCTTGAATCCGGCGGGATGGCAACTGTTTATCAGGCAGTGGATACTCGTAACGATGCGATTATTGCGCTTAAAATCCTGCTGGAAATGTATCAAAACAATACCCAAGTGATTCAACGGTTTAAGCGTGAGGCAAAGATCGCCACTGAATTAAAGCACCCGGCAATTGTCCCTATGTTAGATTTTGGGGAGATCAATGGCACGCTATATATGGCGATGCGCTTTATGCTAGGTGGTAGCTTGGCGGATTATTTAAGCAAAGAACCACGTCTACCAGTCGCACGCACGCTTCAATGGTTACATCAAATTGGCGATGCCCTGGATTTTGCCCATAGCCGGGGGATCATCCACCGTGATATTAAACCCGGTAACATCCTATTAGACGAACAAAACAACGCCTATTTAAGTGATTTTGGCATTGCCCGCATTATGGAAGGCACCCAGCTCACCATGACATCCCAAGCTCAGCCTGGCACCGTGCATTTTATGTCACCGGAACAAGTCAGCGGTAGCTTAACGCTCACCTATCATTCTGATATTTATGCCATGGGCGTTTTAGCGTATTTGTTATTAGTGGGGCGGTTCCCGTTCACTGGCACCAACCCGATGGTTATTGTGACGGCGCATCTTAACGCTGTCACCCGCCCACCGAGTCAAGTGAATCCCCAACTGCCCGCTGCAATAGACCCTGTCATTTACCGTGCGCTAGAAAAAGACCCTACCATGCGCTATCAAAGCGTGAGCGAGTTTATCATGACGTTACGGGATATACTGCATGACAAGATGACACTCGTCGTTAAAATTGACCCCAAAGCAGATAACCCTATTTCCACCACACGCGGTTACACCATGGTCGATATGCCCAGCACACACCCCGCCATGCGTCCACCAAGCTCGCACCCAGGTGTGCGCCCACCCAGCAACGTCTCCTATCCAATGCCAGCCAGCCAGCATCCTGCACCACGCCAAACATCTAGGCGTAGTGTCATCTGGATGATACTGATAATGATTTTGATGGGTATTGGTGGTGGGATTGCTTTGGTGGTGCTAGGGAATGGTGGTGATGATACACCATTAGCAGGAAGTGACAATACGATAGTGGTTGATTCAACACAAGAAACTGAAGTGGCTTTACAAGCTATGCCAACAATCCACACCCCAATTGATCATGAATTTACAAGTACGGAAGCAGTGCGTCATAACACCCCAGAGTCAATCTTAGAGGACACCCCCACTGCAACTGCCGACATCCCACTAACAGAAACACAACTCGCAATCATGGTACAAACCACCATCGACCATCAATTAACGCAATTAGCTGCTAACCAACAAGCGACAGCAATCGCCCTAACCGAAACACAAATTGCACAGCAAATTGTGGAAGCAGAACTCACACAGTTGGCAATTGCCGCCGCAACAACCCAAGCCGCTGCATGGACTAAAACGCCAACCGCCACCCGCACCCTAACACACACACCAACTGCCACATCCACACGCACGCCCAGCCGTACACCGACGCGCATCCCCAGCCGTACACCGACGCGCACCCCCAGCCGTACACCAACGGGCACGCCCACCCCTACACCCCCCTTACATTGCCCAGGGGCATTAGTTTCACGCTTAGCGGTTGACAGTGGCGGGCGCGTGACGTTGTATCCAAATCAACCAAATAACTTGCGTGATGCCCCCACAACATCCGGGCAGAAAATTGGAGAAATCCCGCCCGGTGG
>RFHA01000300.1 GCA_003696565.1 Chloroflexota bacterium | reverse complement strand
TGATATAATAGAAATATATAAAATAATTTATATTTTTTATTTTTAGCATCGTAAAATAAATTTATTTTGTGGAGAAGCCCCATGTTAGACCGATATCACGATTTAAACCGCCATTGGTGCCCTCAATCAGAACCTTATACCGGCTGCGATAGCTTATTAACGGCGATTGATCGCGGGTGGAAGCTCGCACCCACTGTAACCGTGCATCAAACAGCAACCTGCCGCATTTATGTTTTCGGGCTGTATCATCAAGGGAAAATCGCAACCATGAAAGTCATCGAAACGCCAATGCTGCGCTTGATCTTACAGCGATATCAATTACGGTTAGAAGGGGCAATCACACAACCACAACAGCCATATCCTGCTCCACTAGCAGTTGTTTTATAAACCTTAATCTAAAATTAAAATGACATTCAGCCTCATGTGGCATTATAATAGTATCAATATAACTTTTTTATCTAAACCGTTCGCCCAGTAAATAAATGGAGATTTTTATGCTTATTGATAACAGCAAACCCACCAGTAACTATCATGTTGATTATATTGATGTAACACAGCACTGGCATCCACAATCAGAGCCATATGCCGGTGGAGACGCGCTCGTCACACTTTTAGAGCAAGGGTGGAAGATCAACCGTGATGTCTATGTTGAAGATCGCTTTTTTGGCGGGTTACGCTCTGTATCAGTTTACCATCTCGAGCTAGAGCGCGACGGGCAGAAAATCAAAATGCCCGTGATCCGAAACCCTTACATCAACCGTGTGATTCGGGACGGGAATTTTCGGTTGCTGCCATTACAAAAAAATAATTAACGCGGAATTGCCCCACAAGCCCCAGCACGCTCTCCAGCAGATTGGATGACCCACCCTGCACGTCCATCTTCTGATGCGACATAATAAGCTGTATCGCTTTGCCGTGTGATAACAAAAATATCATCACTTTGGGCAGGAACACCTGCCCCATTTAGTGCCGGGTTAGGATAAAGCATGGTATCACGGTTCAATGTAAAACTGCAAACTGTTGGAAAATCTTTTATCAGTTGTTCATTACGCGGTAATGCCGTACAAAAGCCGTTCAGTGTCCCATCATCACGATCCACCCAAACGTTATAGTTCCCCCGAATATTGATCAGCAAATGTTCCGGGCGACGCTCTAAAACGACATATACCTCTCCATCGTTTAACACCGTGGACTCGAGAATGGGGTCACTAAATGGTGCGGTATAAGCCATAATATCGCCATCCACAATAAACGTACACCCCACTAGTTCAGTCGGCGTTGGGGCGGCTTCTGTGGGTATAACTTGTAGTTGTGGTGTGGCAAACGTGGCAAGAATCATAGCACAGCCAGCCACTGCACCAAATAAAATAAACAACAGCACAAATCCACGGATATAACCACGCGGGTTAATCATAACAACGTCCCTAATTCCATCAGAAACTGCTTAATATCAATCGAACAATCAACTCAATCTTGTTTGAGTGCTAGTTATGCTTTATGCAATGTAACCGGGATATCTCTATTTCATTGTTGAGATTCCAATGTCGGACGGGCTTGTTTATACCACGCATAAACTTGGCGCAACCCTTCATCAAAACCGGTCTTAGCTTCAAAGCCGAATGCCTCCCGCGCGCGGCTGACATCTAAACAGCGGCGAGGCTGCCCATTTGGTTTAGATGTATCCCACACAAAACGCCCTTCAAAACCGGTGATCTGTGCAATTTTATGCGCCAAGTCTTTGATGCTAATCTCCATACCACTACCCAAGTTCACCGGTTCACTACTGTTATAACGTTCAGTTGCCAGCAGAATCCCCTCCACCGCATCCGTGACATACAAAAATTCACGGGTGGGGCTGCCATCTCCCCAAACAACAATTTCATCCTGCCCGGCTTCAATCGCATCCATACACTTTTTCATCAATGCAGGGATCACATGAGATGAACGCGGGTCAAAATTATCACGCGGACCATATAAATTGGTTGGGACAAGTGTAATCGAGTTAAACCCATATTCCTGTCGGTATCCGCGTGATTGAACAATGAACATCCGCTTAGCTAAGCCATATGGTGCGTTGGTTTCCTCTGGGTAGCCATCCCACATATGTTCTTCACGGAAGGGGATCGGCGTAATTTTAGGGTATGAACACACCGTTCCAGTGGTGACTAGCTTCTTGACCCCAAACAGATAAGATTCATGGAACAAAATAGTGCCCATCATGATATTATCATAAAAGAAAGAGCCAGGATGTTCCCGATTTGCGCCGATGCCGCCAACTGTTGCCGCCAGGTGGATAATAATATCTGGCTTATGCTCGTTGAGTAAATCCAACACCGCTTCACGTTGACGCAGGTCATACTGTGCCTTACGTGGGACAAAAATATATTCCGCGCCACGCGCCTTCAGCCCATCCACAACATGGCTGCCTAAAAAGCCTGCACCACCGGTCACAACAAATCGATTTTCAGCCCAAAATGACATGACTGTATTTTCTCCTTAACATGCAACGCACCCCGCTATCCCCAATTAGACAGCTTTCGGTAAAGAACGTTTACCAACCATATGATCAATCACATTTACTAAACAGGATAGCATAAAGTCTTTGTGATATACACCGGTCAATTACCACCCGCTAAAGCGGGTGGCTTGCCCCTGACTCCGAGGAGTCGGTGCTTAAGGGACGATTGACTTGCGTCCCATCGTCACAAAGTCC
>RFHA01000299.1 GCA_003696565.1 Chloroflexota bacterium | reverse complement strand
GATGCTATTTATTATGCTGAACAGGGCTATGCGGTCTCACCGGTGTTTGGGGCTTCTTGGGGGTTGCCGCGTGTGCAAAAGTTTTTACAAGAAAGCCCATACACAGAGGATTATCTGCCTGGTGGCAAGTCGCCATCTGTAGGGCAGGTTGTGCGATTACCTGGTTTGGCGCGCACGTTTCGTGCAGTGGCGGAAGGTGGACCAGAAGCGTTTTACACCGGTGAGATTGCGCAGGCGATTGTCCAGACGGTACAAGAATTAGGTGGCGTGATGACGCTGGATGACTTGAAGAATCACCGATCTACTTGGGGAGATTCAATCAGTGTGGATTACAACGGAATCACGGTGCATGAGCATCCACCCAATGGGCAAGGATTGGCAGCGTTGCAGGCGTTGAATGTGGTGCGCGGGTTTAATTTGGCGGGTATGCCGTGGGATGATCCTGAACGCTTGCATTTGATGGTAGAAGCGATGCGCTTGGCATTTGCTGATGCAAGGCGATATATCGCTGACCCGGATGCGATGGATATATCCGTTGCGGCGTTGCTCAGTGATGATTATGCAGATCAACGGCGGATGTTGATTGACCCGAATAAAGCGCAGCATCCATCTTTTGGTATTCCCCCTAATACATCAGACACGATTTATCTGTGTGTGGTGGATGGTGAGGGGAACGCCTGCTCATTTATCAACAGTTTGTATATGGGCTTTGGAAGTGGAATCGTCGCCAAAGGGACAGGGATATTTTTGCAGAATCGGGGGGCAAACTTCGTCTTAGATGCTGGACACCCGAACGCATACGGTGGCAATAAGCGACCTTATCACACGATTATCCCTGGTATGGCAACCAAAGATAGCGAATTGTGGGCAGCCTTTGGTGTGATGGGCGGGTTTATGCAGCCACAAGGGCATTTACAGGTTATCACGGCGATGATAGATGACTTACTTAACCCTCAAGAAGCGTTAGACCGCCCACGCTGGTGTTTGACGGAAGGGACATCAGGTAGTGAGTTGGCAATTGAAGAAGGCATCAGCTTTAAGACTATGGCGAAACTCGCAGAAATGGGGCATATAATCCGCCCTGTAAGCGGGCAAGGGCGGGCTTTATTCGGTAGTGGGCAAATCATCCGCCGTGATGCGCAGACAGGAGTCTTATTTGGGGGGAGCGACCCGCGCAAGGATGGGCTGGTGGCGGCATTTTAACCAAGGCTTACCATGTGCCTTAAGCGATCAATGATACATCTGGCATACACAGGGATTTTCTAAAAGAGCATTATAGCCAACTAGGTGTCTAGTCTTGTGGCTTGGTCAACCAAGGTTTTAGATAGTGTGTGATGGTTGGCATGGCGATATAAGACATCACTAATACGAGAATGCCAACACTAATCATCACCCGCAAAAATGGCGGGAAGTCAGCCATCATACGGTCAATTGTCAAGCTAGAAAGATATACCAGCGGGCATAAGGCAGCCCAGGTAATTAAATCTTGTTTCCAGCGGGGTGGTGTGTCTTTGGTTTGTTTAGTGGGTGGCGTAAACCAATATTCAAAGCCATGTGTAATTTGAATATTCTCGGCTTCAATCATTGGTTGAACGCGGCGCAACCAGCTAGCTAATACTTCTGATTCTTGCCATCGCATTAAATTTTCTTCGTTATCAAACCAGAGCAGCAGCACATACTCGCCGGTGTCTGCTTGGCGGATGATATTGGCACCGGCATAGCCAGGGAATTGTGCCGCAGCATGGTTAACACCGGTCAGCCAAACTTCATAGGCATCTTGAAAACCCCGCTTTACCTTACGGGATACAACAAGCGTAACAGGTCTTTTGTCCATATTGATCTGGTCTCATTTTTTTAGAAGGGGGGAAATCATAAGGCAATTCATGTCATCTGTCAAGTAAGGTTGATTGTTATGCGTGCGTCAATAATAAAGAGAAGGAGAAATTCAATACCATGTCCGAAAAAATTGTTGTTTTAAACGATGACAATTTTGAACCAGTGGTTCAAAAAGAGGCAGTGATGTTGTTGCTTGTTGGGCAAGATGTGCGGGGGGATTTTAGCGCACAATTCAAAAAAGCAGCAGATCAACATCCTGACATCACATTTGCTAAGCTGAACTTGGCAGAGAATCCTATCGCTGCGGAGCGGTTCCAGGCGTTGAATGGACATACTTGGTTGATAGCCTTGTATCAAGGTGAGGAACTGGTGCGGCGTAAGAAACCGTGGGGAACAGATGTGCCTTTGGCAGTTGAATTACTCAAATCAAAACTTAAGTCAAACGAGGTTGTCGGAGAAACGACACCAATACAATCAATTAAGGAGAATTCTAAAGTGGATACAACCCCTGTCATCGTGACTGATGAAACATTTCAGAAAGAAGTGATCGATTATGAGCTGCCTGTATTAGTAGATTTTTGGGCGGAATGGTGTGGTCCGTGCCGGATGGTCGCGCCGATTTTGGACAAGTTAGCGGCTGAGTATGCGGGGAAGGTACGCATCGCTAAGGTGAACGTGGATGAAAACCCTGGGCTTTCACAATATTTCAAGATTATGAGCATCCCAACCATTATGATGTTCAAATCACGCAGTATTGTATTTAGTCAGCCGGGTGCTTTTCCAGAACCAGCCTTCCGTGAATTGTTGGATAAGTTGATTGAGTTGGAAATTCCAGAACAACCTGCTGAGGCGGTTAACGAGCCAGAAGATTAACAAGCATGCGCTTTAAGGTAAATCTATCCATCGCATGAATGAGGTGGGGGCAATCAAAATTAGCCCCATATCAAAAAGGACAGGAACCATAAGCCTGTCTTTTTTGATTCCTCTGATATAATGGCGGCGGAGGAATCATCATGCGGTTAATTTTGTTTGATATTGATGGGACGTTATTAAAGACCAAAGGCGCGGGGCGGCTTTCTACCCGCGATGCGATGATCGAAGTGTTTGGTACTGCTTCCACAGTTGAAACACATCACTTTGGTGGCAAAACAGACTGGTATACCCTTACGACACTGCTAGCTGAACATGGGTATACACAGCATCAAATTGGAGAGCGGATGCCGGAATTTGTAGCAGCGATGGGCAAACACATGGCGCATCATATTAAGGATTATCCTAGTTCGCCGCTTCCCGGGGCGATGCAAGCTGTCACACGGCTACGACAGATGCCAGATGTGATTTTAGGGTTGGTGACGGGGAATGCGCCCACATCCGCACGGATTAAGTTGGAAGATGCGGGTTTTATGTGGGAGTGGTTCAAAATTGGTGCATTTGGCAGTGAATCGATTGATCGTAATGACTTGCCACGCTTGGCGTTGGAACGTGCTAAAGCATATACACAGGCACGTATTTCGCCGCGTCAGTGTGTGGTGATTGGGGACACCGTCATGGATATAGAGGCTGCCCGTGCCAATGATATGCGTGTGATCGCTGTGCGAACTGGCTTTGAAGATCAACAGGCATTAGCGGCTGCTCAGCCGGATTACTTGCTGGATGATTTAACACAGTTGTTTGAGGTGCTTTAGAGAATGGATAAGGGGTACGATGTGTGCCGTACCCCTATTATATAAGTTATTCTTTTGGCATAGTAGACATGCCTAACGCGCGATATAGCGGGCAAAAGCCGACTGCGCCAGTAATGGCAAGGACAGCCCCTGCTAAGATGGCAATAAGACCAACAATGCCTCCTATACCTAAACCGACTACAAACAACACAACTGCTAAAACAAAACGGACGATACGATCCCAAGTTGCTTCATTTTTTGGAAAATTCATAATTTGCTGCCTCCTAATGGATATGCTTTATTATTTAGATGCAGAAATTGGCAGAAGGTTACATCTTTTTTTGGAACAAGTCGGCAAGCTCATCAAAAAGAGCAGTTTTGCGGGTTGCTGATATGGTTGTGGTGTCATCTTTATAAAACAGAATAGTGCGCTGGGTGGAATCTAAAACAATGCGACAGTTTTGGCATGTGGCAAGGTGTTGTTTAGCCGCTTCAGTGAGTTGTGGGTCTAAATCACCATCAATATAATCGGATAGATAGCGCACTAAATCTTCGCATGTGAGTGTCATACATAATCCTCAAAATAAGTTGCTAGCCGTTCACGCAGCATCAAGCGGGCGCGGTGCAAACGAACTTTGACCGCTGATTCACTAATGCCTAGAATTTGAGCCGTTTGGGCAGTGGAAAGCTCTTCAATATCGCGGAGAATGAACACGGTTTTAAGTGTGTGTGGTAGCGTTTCGATTGCTCGCTGAATTTGGGCTTGTGTTTCTTGGCTGGAAAAGACGGCATCGGGGATGGTATCCCAATCAATAAAATGAGTAGGCATCAGGTTTTCATCGATGTTGATCTCTGGCTTGGCGCGGCGGATGCGTTGCATACATTCATTATATGCTACACGATACAACCAAGTGCTTAGATTGGCGCGTTCTTCAAATGACTCAATATGTTCGATCAGTTTTAGAAAAGTATTTTGCACAACGCCATCTGCTTGTTGCTCATCATGTAAAATACGCAGAGCTAATCGATAAATTTTATCCGCATGGGTTTCAAAAACGTGTGAAAATGCGTCAGGATCACGCGCTTTGAGTGATTGAATTAAGCTCATGCATTGCCCAACGTTGTTTTTAGATGTTATAAACGACATCCATAATCCTATCATAAAACAGATGAAAATAAAGGAAACGTGTTTATGAAGCGTCGTGTTGCTATTATGATTTTTGATGATGTAGAAGTGTTGGATTTTTGTGGTCCTTTCGAGGTATTTGCTGTCACGCGGGATTATCGGGATGGTGAGACAGAACTTTTTGATGTGTATACTGTTGCAGAAAAAGACACGCCGGTCATTGCACGCAACGGCTTGAGCGTTAATCCGGCATATACATTAGAGACCTGCCCCAAGCCAGATATTTT
>RFHA01000298.1 GCA_003696565.1 Chloroflexota bacterium | reverse complement strand
GCGTTTTTGGCAGGTGATATTACACAGACTGGATGCATGGTACATTATGTTATTCCAGAAGTAGATGCGGGTCCAGTGATTGAACAGGCAATTGTGCCGATTCAACCAAGTGATACATTAGAGACATTGGAAGCCCGGATACATGAAACAGAACATAAACTTATCGTCCGTGCAGTTATGAAAGCGTTAGGACAAAATATGATACGAGAATTACAAGCGATTATTTGGGATCGTAAAAATAACCCACAAGAGGGTAGTTATACCAATCAACTATTTGCTAAAGGGGTCAATAAGATTGCCCAAAAAGTTGGCGAAGAAGCAACGGAAGTGATTGTTGCCGCGTTAGGACAAGGTAGAGATGAACAAATTAGTGAATTGAGTGATTTGTTTTATCATACTCTTGTATTGATGGCACAGTTGGATATTCGTTTAGAAGATGTGGAGGCAGAACTTGCCCGTCGTCACAAAAAGTCGTAGCAGCCTTGTACGATTAGAAGCATTAGACCCTCAAATTAAAGTAATGCGTCAAAGCATTGTTAACGCCTGGGTGTTGTGGTGTGGCATTGTTTTTGTGGTGTTTTTGTTTAATACGCTGATCGGTCTGGTGATCGCTCCATTAGCAATGGGGTGGTTGATCCTTACAACCATGTTGCGATTTTATCATATGAGCCAGATTGAAAACTTCCAGCATTATCGTCAAATAGAGGCGTTGACGAACCTCCATGCATTGATTCCTGTACGCCAGCCGTTACCGCCGATGCGTTTATGGGCTGCTTCGCCAGATTTAGCTGTAATAATTTGGGCACAGATTAAACAACATCAACCGCAGATTATTGTGGAATTGGGGACAGGTGTATCAACCATTGTAGCGGGGTATGCGGTAGAGCCTTATGGTGGGCAGATTTATTCGTTTGAGCATCAAGCGGATTTTGCAGCGGTTAATCAAGCGCGATTAGAACAGCACCAACTATCTGACTATGTGACGGTTATTCATGCGCCACTTCATGATGGTTGGTATACACTAGATCAATTACGAACTATCCAACCAATAGACATGCTAATTGTCGATGGTCCGCCTGGGGTTGATATACCTCAAGCCCGCTATCCAGCATTACCGAACTTGGTTAATCAATTAGCGAAACATGCCATCATTATTGTAGATGATTATCTGCGTGATTATGATACGGTACAACAATGGATAACGGAGTTTTCATTAGAAATTGTTGAAGAACACATCAACGAAAAAGGCACCGTGGTGCTGCGCAAACGCGCGGGATAAACGATAAACGTAAGATAAATGTTAGATAGATAATCGGTGAGCGTGTTACAGTATTTTTGAATATACACGTTAGACTCAAATTGATTGACGCGATTTAGCACAGGCAACACTTATGAGCAATGAATCAACAACCTCATTTTTAAATCAGCAGCTTGAACGCTACGAAATTCATGAAAAAATTGGCTCTGGTGGAATGGCTCGTGTTTATAAAGGATATGATAAAGTCCTAGAGCGTGAGGTTGCCATTAAGATATTGCATGAACATCTTTCTGAAGAATTTGAGTTCAAAGAACGTTTTGAACGTGAGGCGAAGTTTGTCGCGTCGATCAATCATCCGAATATTGTGCAAGTTTATGATTATGCGACCGTTGAACGTGGTGATTCTGTAGTATGTTTAATGGTGATGCCACTGCTTGAAGGACAAACATTGCGTGACATTTTGGAAGATTTAAATAGGCGTGATGAACACCTGCCAGCTGAGCGCATATTGGATATTATGGTTGCGTTGGCTTCTGCCCTGCAATATGCTCATGAAAAGGGGGCAATTCACCGCGATGTTAAACCGGCAAACATCATCTTGGATGATCAGTATCGTCCTATTTTGATGGATTTTGGCATTGCACGGATGACACAAGCCGTTAATTTGACACAAGAAGGGGCAACCGTCGGCACACCAGCTTATATGTCTCCGGAGCAAATTTCGGGTGAACCGATTGATCATCGTAGTGATATTTATGCGCTGGGTGTTATTCTGTATGAAATGATTGCGGGCACACCACCGTTTGAGGATGATGGTAGCTTATCGGTTCTACTCAAACACTTGAATGAACCTGTACCTTCTATCCAAACACATCTTAAAAACGAAAACCTTGATGCTGTGATTTTTAAGGCATTGGCAAAAGACCCTGAGAAACGTTATCAATCTGCAAGAGAATTTGCAGAGGATTTACAGCGTGCCTTTGCTAACCAGACTCCAAATGCTTTTGTTGAGTTTAAAGATCGCACGGTGGAAATTCAGCCATATCATACTGTTCCATTACCTGCGATGGCACCAGAAACCAAGCAGCCCAAACAGTTATTACGTACTCCTCTGGCATTTTTATTGTTTGGTATAACAGTCATTGCCGTGTTGTTGTTGATTAATTTCTTATCAGATGATGCTATGTCATCTGATGAGGATACTCCTGATGTTTTATATTTTAGTACTGATTTTTCCCAAAACGACATTTATACGAGTGGCTGGTTACAAGATGATTTGGGAGATGTTCAACGGTTAATTACCGAGGACGGGTATCAAATTCGGATCACTCGCCGGCGATATGCTGTTCCAACTATCTTTAGTGGGTATGATTCATATGACAATGTGAGTATCCGGTTGGCAGGGTATCTTACGCCAGATAGTTCACCAGCCAGTGGTTACGGCATTATCTTTCGGTATCAGGATGAGGATAATTACAATGTTTTTGCGGTAGATGGTCAAGGACGTTATAGCATCTGGCGGCGTGAAGATGGTAATTGGATTGAACTTCGTAATCCACAAGCAGCACCAGATGAACAATGGACATTCAGCGATGCTGTCAACCCTATTGGTGAACTGAATGACCTAGAAGTATGGATCAACGATAATCAAGTAGCCGCTTATGTAAACGGTGAGGTTGTTGTTATGTTAGAAGAAGACGCATTTGAAGATGGGCAAGTGGGTATTTATGTGGCTTCAACCTCTGGTGCAAACACGACAGCTATTTTTACAATGTATGGCGTTAGTGAACCATCCTCATCGATGACGGGGAGCGAATCAATGACAGATGATGATTTAGGCTCTGATGCTATGACAGGACCGGAAAACATCCCTAAGCCGGATTGGTAGATTAATTTCTCAAAAGTATGAAAACAACGGATGCCTTAAAACATCCGTTGTTTTTGTTTGGTATTTAAAGCCTTGCCTGAAGTGCAACAATATAGAGTGGGACAAGGCACATTATTGCCATAAATGCCAAAAAGGCTAACGCAATGGTGACTCCATCAAACAATGGCTCTGGATCGTCTTCAATGGGGCGCATATGGGGGGTATATGGCACACTCGACCCTGTTCCCGGTGGTGGGGGTGGTGTATCTGCTACTGCGCGAGGTGGGCGGGTATATGCGCGCGGGTGATGCACTGCCTGTTGTTGTGCCGGGGTGCCTGGTGGAGCAGGGATTGCTGCTTTAGGAGGTTGTCCATAATTTGGTTGTGCAGGTGCTTCTGGCACAACATTGTAACGTTGTGTTGGCATGGCTTGTGGCGGTTTGTGAACTGCTGCCCCCGGTTGTGTTGGTAATCCAGGGGGTGGGGTGGGTTTGGGCTCCACGGCAGGCGGTTGATCTTCCACACGCGGCATCCGTGGCACTGTTCCTTGGCGATATTGGTCTCGGAAGCTAATGAGAACATGCCCCAATTGATCTGCCATGCGATAGCGATCTTGTGGTTTTTTGCTCATTAACTTATAGACAATATCTGAAAGTGTATCAGGAACGGCTGGATTAAAGTCCTTCACACGGGGGATTTCTGCTTGAATGTGCGCTAAGGCTAAATCTTGTTGGCTGGCACCGGTGAACGGTAGCCGCCCGGTTAGCATCTCAAACATCACAATACCGATAGAATAGACATCAGATGCAGCGGTGGGCTTTTCACCTTGTGCTTGTTCTGGTGCGAAGTAATGTGGGCTGCCCCAAACGACAGATTGCTTTTGAACGGGTTGCGATTCACTTAAGGCTTGCGCAATCCCAAAATCAGTAATTTTGACTTGTTCATTGCTTTTAGTAAGTAGTACATTTTGTGGTTTAATATCTGCGTGAACGATTTTAGCGCGATGTGCATAACCAATGCCGGCACAAATACCAATAGCAATATTTAATGCGCGGTCAACTGGTAACGCGCCATGTGTACGGATCAAGCGTTTGAGATCATGTCCGTCTACTAATTCCATCACAATGTAATGAGTTGGACCATCACTGCCAACATCATGTACGATGACGATATTGGGGTGAGATAAGTTAGCAATACTACGCGCTTCATTTTTAAAACGGGCAATAAACGTTGGATCAATTGTAAGGCTAGGGCGTAGAATTTTGATGGCAACTGTTCGCCCTAAGTCTTGATCAATTGCTTTATAGACAACAGCCATCCCACCGGATGCTAATTGAGACACGAGCTTATAGCGATCGTTCAGCAGGGTATCACCTGACATAATATTCTCTCATTGTTGTTTTATATGTCATTATTTTACCGTGACTTAGGGACGAGTCAACGGGTCGAACAGGCGACGATAAGATTGGAACGCACTGCGATCGGTCATACTGGCGATATAATCCGCCACAACACGCTCTAACGGTTCACTTTCTAGCCGTTGACGTTGTTCTGGTGGTAACTGTTTAGGTTCGGAAACATAGCTCTGGAATAGCTCACTAATAATGCGTTCGGCACGTTTTGCCATTCTTACAACGGTGTAGTGATAATACATATTTTCATACAGGAAATTTTTTAATGCACGATTTAATTTTTTCAAACGGTCGCTATGTGTGACAATATTAACCGGTTGTTGTTGTATATCTGCGGCTGTTTTTGCATTGATAGCTTGGAGGTTTTGCATGGTCTGGGTTAGTACGTCATCAACTTGCATACCAATTTGCTCACGGATAAAACGATGTCGTGTGATTTCATCCATTGGTCCACCCCGCCATTCTAACCGGTCGCATAATTCTCGCCAAATTTCTAGTTTTTCTAATTGGTGAGGTTGAATAAGTCCTGATTGAATGCCGTCATCCAAATCATGCGCATTATATGCTAATTCATCTGCAACATCGGCGATTTGCGCTTCTACGCTACCACGTGTGTTTTCATCAAAACCAGCGGTGTTACTGATGTCGTATTCTGTTTCGTGCTTGGCAATACCTTCCAGGGTTTCATAAGTTAAGTTCAGACCGTTCCATTGCGGATAGCGTTGTTCTAATTCTGTTACCACACGGTAACTTTGATGATTATGATTGAACCCACCGTGTTCTTGCATGAGTTGATCTAATACATGCTCACCAGCATGACCAAAAGGAGGATGCCCAAGATCGTGCGCCAGACAAATTACCTCTACTAAATCCTCATTAACTGAAAGTCCACGCGCTAAGGTACGTCCGATCTGCGCGACCTCCAGCGTGTGTGTTAGCCGTGTGCGATAATAATCCCCTGCATCATTAACAAAGACTTGTGTTTTATATTCCAACCGGCGGAATGCTGCGGAGTGAATCACACGATCGCGATCACGTTGGAAGGCGGTACGATACTTTGGCTCATGTTCATGATGTTGTCTGCCTCGGCTGTTTTTACTTAACAGCGCGTAAGAGGCTAGGGTTTGTGCTTCAATTTCTTCTAAGCGTTCTCTCGTTATATACATAGGGTGGCTCCTTTGTATTTGCACCATGCGAGTATTGTACAAGCATGTGTTATAATGCTGCCAATTCAATTTTAAAATAGCGATGATTGAGGTGCTATGGATATTAATCAATTAGCCCGCATGATTGAATGGTTAGATGAAGAACGTCGGCGTGATAAAGCAACAATCGCAACATTAGAGGAACGCTTAGCCACTCAGCAGGAAAAAATCGATTCCATGCAACGGCGGTTAAACAGTGTTGAATCAGACCAGACAGTAATCAAGACGCAATATGTTCCAGCGACAAGAGAAATCGACATTATGGAACAAGTGCGCAAGGAGATGCGTCAATTGATCGAACAGTCTGAGAGTAAACGGCTAAATGCCGAACGAGAGGCGGAACGCCGTGCTGGTTTGGAACGACAAAATATTACCCGCCCAGTACAGGAGCTTAGTGAAAAGATCACACAGTTGGAGCGCGCTACAACCGAAGTCCCTGCTTTGCAGATGGAGCGCGAGCGTTTACAGGTTGCAATCGCTAGTTTGCAGCAGCGTGTTGATGATTTAACGAAAAAACTAGACGAACCAGAACGTCGTCTTGCCTTCTTAGAAGAACAACGCCGGCAGGATGTCCGTCGCCTTTCTGAACTTGAAACAGATATTCCTGAAATTCAAAGGCAGATAGATAGTATCCGTCCTAAGCTAACGCTAATTGAAGACCTTGCTTTGCGGAACGAACGGCGTGTGCAAGAGGTTCAAACCGGTGACCGTGAGCGGCGTGAGCAAATCCAGAATTTTATTGATCAACAAACCTTGTTATTGCAGGAACGAGATAAAAAGATTGAGGACTTGCTTAAGAGTTTTGGGGATCAGGACAGCTTGATGCGGCGTAATATCGAACGGTTTGAAGCCTGGGAAGAAACTTATCGTCAGATGCGTGGAATTATTGATGACTTCCAACGGATTAGCGAACGACTAGAACGGCGCATCAACGAAGTTGCAGAGATGCAGCGGCTTAGTGAGGAACGCTTTCGTCAGGAATGGAATGATTGGCGTTCGGAAGATCAGAAGCGTTGGAAACAGTTTACTTTATCGAACGACGAAGTATGGCGTGGGCATGATAAAGAATTTGAACGGTTTGTTGAACGCCTAGAACAAATTGCAGCCACGCTTGAGCCTCTTAAGGATAGCTTAGATCGTATATGGAAATTGGAACGCGCACGGGCACGCTTGTATTTGGATCGCTACCAACAGCTTTTACATGAGTATGATGTTCTTCCACCTACCACTTCTGTAGATAACAACGGCACAACATTGACATGATGCGAGTGATTGGTACTGCTGGGCATGTTGATCATGGAAAATCAACATTGGTTCAGCGTTTAACTGGCATCGATCCTGATCGCCTACAAGAAGAAAAACAACGCCAGATGACGATTGACCTGGGATTTGCCTGGCTTACTTTGGGGCATATCCAAGTGGGTGTGGTGGATGTTCCGGGTCATCGTGATTTTATTGAGAATATGTTGGCTGGAGTTGGCGGTATTGATGCTGTTATGTTAGTCATTGCTGCGGATGAGGGGGTTATGCCTCAAACGCGGGAGCATCTGGCTATTCTTGATCTGCTTGGTATTGAAAACGGCGTTGTTGTGTTGACGAAAATAGATATGGTGGATGATGCAGAATGGCTTGATTTAGTTGAATTGGATATTCAAGATTTGTTAGCCAATACTCGCTTACACCAGGCACCAATTGTGCGTGTTTCAGCTTATACGGGGCAGGGTATCCCGCAGTTGGTTGAAACATTAACGATGCTGTTGAACACTATTCCGCCCAGACCTAATTATAACCAGCCACGTTTGCCGATTGACCGCGTGTTTACAATTTCTGGTTTTGGGACGGTTGTAACAGGGACATTGATGGGGGGAACCTTGCGGCTTGGTGATGATGTTGAATTACAACCATCAGGCATAAGAGGCAGGATACGTGGTTTGCAAAATTATAAACAATCTGTTGAAATATGTTATCCGGGTAGCCGTGTGGCAGTTAACTTGACCGGTGTTGATAAAAATGATATACAACGTGGCGATGTTTTATCGCATCCCGGGCAAATTAAACCATC
>RFHA01000044.1 GCA_003696565.1 Chloroflexota bacterium | reverse complement strand
GCCCCCGCGATTGAAACCGTACCACTGCCACTGCCAAGACGGGAAACCGGAGCTCAACCCCCCAAAGAATCGCCCCCGCGATTGAAACTTAGGGAGTTTTGAACATGCGAGAAGGACATAATTTGGCTCAACCCCCCAAAGAATCGCCCCCGCGATTGAAACTGTTGGATTTTAGCAGCCCCGTAGGTGGCGTAGAATTGCTCAACCCCCCAAAGAATCGCCCCCGCGATTGAAACACTGCGGTTGAAATAAATAGCGATATTGCAATGATGCTCAACCCCCCAAAGAATCGCCCCCGCGATTGAAACAATTTGGGGGCAAACTGGGGCCGGGAACCTGCCAAGCTCACCCCCCCAAAGAATCGCCCCCGCGATTGAAACAGAAGATTTGGGGCTTGATTCTGATCAAGTGATCTAGCTCAACCCCCCAAAGAATCGCCCCCGCGATTGAAACTTGGTAGGCGGTTCATAAAATCAATTAGCGCTAAGCTCAACCCCCCAAAGAATCGCCCCCGCGATTGAAACTTTTTGAAAGCCACTTTTTAGCCTTCCTGACTGCTGCTCAACCCCCCAAAGAATCGCCCCCGCGATTGAAACATTATTCCGGCGGGCATTACAGACGTAAACGCTGCTGCTCAACCCCCCAAAGAATCGCCCCCGCGATTGAAACTTTTGTTTTCTTGGGAGATTGTATAGTCCATTGCCGCTCAACCCCCCAAAGAATCGCCCCCGCGATTGAAACCCTGCTGCGTTCGTATTGTAGATTCTAAATCTGCTAGCTCAACCCCCCAAAGAATCGCCCCCGCGATTGAAACAAATACTATTGATTCTTCTACAATTCCGGGAATTAGCTCAACCCCCCAAAGAATCGCCCCCGCGATTGAAACGCGGGGGATTACAAGCGCAATGAGCCAGCAAATTAGGCTCAACCCCCCAAAGAATCGCCCCCGCGATTGAAACATCAGAAGGCCTGACATCACATTTGGCCGTGATATTGCTCACCCCCCCAAAGAATCGCCCCCGCGATTGAAACCAGAGAGCATTGGGGCGAAGGTGGCACATGGCCGCGAGCTCAACCCCCCAAAGAATCGCCCCCGCGAT
>RFHA01000297.1 GCA_003696565.1 Chloroflexota bacterium | reverse complement strand
CGGCTTGAACTGCAACAAGTTACGGGTTTCCCTGATTCGGAATTTGATCTTGCGCTAAATACCGCATTAGATCAAGAGATGTTAATTGCATTAATGCCTGATCAATATATGGCTGCTTCAACATATCATAGGTTAGTTAGTCATATTGAAGCGACACTTCGAGAATATCATGCGGCATATCCGCTACGGATAGGGATGCCAAAAGAGGAAATCCGCCGTCGGGTTGATCTTAAAAACAAGATCTTTGCCGCTATCCTTGAGCGCGAAACATTATTTTTAGTAGAAGATGATACTGTCCGGCTAAAAGACCATGAAATTCATTTTACAAATGAGCAGCAAACACGCATTAATCAATTAACAGAACTGATGGATTCTTTTACACCGCCTTCTAGGCTACAAGCTTGCGAGATAGTGGGTGAGGATGTTCTTTATGCATTGATTGAACGTGGCGATATTGTTCAGATTCAACCTGATTTAATTTTATCTCGCCGCGTTTATGAGCATATGTTGGCTGGAGTATTGGAGATTATTGATAAACAAGGCGCGGTTGATGTAAAGACACTGCGAGATTATTTTAATACGTCTCGCAAATATGCTATTGGGTTGTTAGAGTATTTGGATAGACTTGGGGTAACGCGCAGGGTAGGGGATGTACGGATACGTGGCGCAAAAGTGTAAAAGAGGGCACAGCATAAGCCGCGCCCAAGATAGCGTTTAGCTAGCGATATTCTTGTCCACAGTCACCAATGGTTTGATAAAGATCATTTGCCTGACTTGTCACTGCGTGGATTTTAGCGAGATCATCTTCATCTAATACAAGGTCAAATGTACAGACGTTATCAGCAATATGCTGCTGTATGCCAAGTCGCACACCAATGATGACTCCAGCAACCGTTGGCTTATCCATGATGTAGCGTGTAGCCACGTTCGCAATACTGACATGATGTTTATCAGCGATATGACGCAATGTTTGCAACAAGGTTTGGAATAATTCCCACCCACCCCATTTATCAATCATTGGCTTATATTTACGCAAACTAGCAGTATTAAGTTGATCACGTGTGGGTTCGGGTCGCCCCAAATATTGATCGGTTAGCAAACCACCGGCTAATGTGCCATATGCTAATATTTTAATCCCATTTTCCTGGCAATAAGGAATCATGGCGACTTCTGGGCGACGGTCAATAATTGAAAATTGAACCTGATTAGAAACAACACGTATGCCATTATCCATGAGATTTTTAACATGGCGTGTATCAAAATTAGTTAATCCGAGGTGTTTGATTTTGCCCGTCATGACTAACATAACCAAAGTTTTTAGTGCGCTGAGATAGCCAGAATCGCGGTAGTCCCACCAATGAAATTGCAGCATATCTAGTTGATCAACTCCCATACGTGTCATCGATGTCGTCACGGCATCTTCAACAACTTGGCTATTGATACGAATGCCAGGGCGGGGCACCCATTTGGTAAAAGCCTGCATCTGTTTACGCCCATCTTCATCCAGCATGCGGCGAAATTTACCAATAAAATCCTCTGCTGGTCCATAATGATCGGCTAAATCCCAGGTTGTTAGACCGGCAGTGTGATAACTCATCATCTCTGCGATAGCGGCGGTTTCATCAATTGTCCCATGTGTGCCGGAAACTTGCCATAAACCATTGAGGATACGACAGATTGTCGTGTTTTCTGTCAGTTGGGTATAAGCCGAATCGGGTAAAGTCATAATTTTGCTCCTAGTTTATTTGTAGCTGTTAGTAGATTTGTAAATAAATCTGATGAATTAACAGCAGATGAACCAGGAGCATTTTAAATGATTAATTTGTGTCTGTCATGCGTTGACCCGATGCTATCGGAACAAGCGCGTTACGGCTGTGCCGGTTGTGTTATGCTTTTAACTCATGAATTTGTTGCACCTCGACAGTATCTAAATCGTTGGAGATTCGGCGAATATCTGCCCCTAATGCCTTTAATTTTATTTCAACTTGTTCATAACCGCGGTCAATTTGCCCAATGTTGGAAATACGAGTTTCACCTTTTGCGGTTAAGGCGGCTAACAACAATGCCATACCGGCACGGATATCTGGACTAGAGATATTTGGTGATCCTTTAAGTGCAGTAGGTCCTTGTACTAAAACACGATGTGGGTCACATAAGGTAATTCTTGCTCCCATGCGGACAAGTTTATCTGTAAAAAAGAAGCGACTTTCATACATCCAATCATGGAACATGACTGCGCCGGCGCTTTGAGTAGCGATCATCAATGCAATACTCATTAAATCCGGCGGAAATGCGGGCCAAGGTTGCGCCTTGATAACCGGAATACGTCCACCAATATCTGGTTGAATGGTGAGCCTTTGATTAGGGGGCACAATGATGTCATTATCTTCTTGCTCCCATTCCACGCCTAAACGAGCAAATACCATGCGAGTCATTTCAAGATGTTGTGGGTCTGCGTCTCGGATTCGGATGGAGCCACCAGTAACAGCAGCAGCACCGATATAGCTACCAACTTCCATAAAATCAGCACCTACTCGTGCCTCAGTGCCATGCAGTTTATCTACCCCTTGAATAATCAGCTGATTTGAGCCAATACCATCGATTTGTGCACCCATTGCAACGAGCATGTGGCATAAATCCTGGACATGAGGTTCGCTGGCAGCGTTTCGTAAAATCGTGGTTCCTTTAGCTAACACTGCTGCCATGATGATATTTTCGGTTGCTGTGACACTGGCTTCAGGCAGTAGGATGTTTGCACCGTGCATTTCTGGTGCATGAAGCGTAAACGTGCCATGATGATATTGAATATCAACGCCAAGTTTTTGTAAGGCAATGATGTGGGTATCTAACCGGCGTTCGCCAATGACATCACCACCCGGCACGGGAAGTTCAGCATGATGACAACGCCCAAGTAATGGACCAGCAAAAACGAAACTAGCACGGGTTTTTTGTGCAAGCTCACGCGGGGGGATACCGTTTTTAATGTTTTCGGCGTGGATACGTAATGTTTTGGGGGCAATCCATTCTACGGTTGCACCTAAGGCACGCATCAGGTCAAGCGTTACTTCAACATCTAAAATCTGTGGCGCATTATGTAATGTAACTGGCTCATCAGTTAATAGACAAGCTGGTATCATTTTTAGGATAGAGTTTTTGTTACCGCCGGGGGTCATTTCTCCATTGAGAGGATTCCCACCATTAATGACGAATTGCTGCATCAATATCTCCTAAGCTCATTTCAACACGATCACCAACAGCAACGTCAAGCCGTTTGGCTGCGTTCCCTTGATTGACAGAAATTTCAAGATAGTTGTTACTACCAACAACAGCTAATAAATCACCGCGCATCGCTTCACTATATGAGACGCGCACCGAAATGATCTGCTCATCACCGATTTGAATACGAGTGTGTTCTGCGTCGATTGGCACTGTAGCGGTGTTTGATCCAAACGAGGGAGTGAGTGATAATCGATCTGGCGCGATCCAATGCAGATGCCCGATGCTGGTGATAATATTACCAAAACGATCAATATGAACAACTTCCCCTGTGATAACCCGTTGATCGATATTTAATTCAGGTAATGGGAGTTGGATCATGGTAGATAATGTATTGCCAAGCGACTCAATGGGTATACCAGCGGCAAGATAAGCGGCTGCAGGAGAGAAGATGTCTCTTCCATGAAAGGTATAACTAATTTGTGGGAGGTGATAGTCAGAATTGCTTAATTCAACAATGTTTATTTGTTGCATGTCTTTAAGCGCGTAGCTTAATACGCCATTATCTGGTGCAACGAACAGATAGTCATCAGTTTGTACAGCGATTGGGCGGCGCATACTCCCAACGCCAGGATCAACCACAACTAAAAAGATCGTACCAATTGGGAAGAAACGATAAGCATTCATTAGCCCAAATGCGGCTTCACGAACGTGCTGCGGCGAGATACTGTGAGTAATATCAATAAAATCGGCATTTGGGCAAATCTCACGCATGACACCTTTCATCACCCCTACGTAAATATCTTCATTTCCGAAATCTGTTAGAAGAGCAATCGTTTTTGTCATTTCCAGCTCCTGAACGTTGACAAGTTTGTCAAAAGATGGTTATACTCACCAACATGAATACACTATTTTATTACACACATCATCACAATCTATTTTACCCGCTTGCGGTGTGACCGTGTTGTATTCATTTTGCTTGTTGAACAGCCCCGCACCGCAGCGGGGTTTTTTATTTTACCAGGAGATGCCTATGTTAGCAGTTATTGATTACGGAGCCGGTAATTTAAGGAGTGTTTTGCATGCCTTAAAGCATTTAGGTGCGGAGAATATACATATCGTGCGCGAATCTTCAGACTTTAAGGATGTGCATCAGATTATTTTGCCAGGTGTTGGGGCATTTGGCGCGGGGATGCAAGAACTCAAAAAACGTCGTTTGATCGATCCAATCCGAGATGCAATTCGGCGTGGCGTGCCGTATTTGGGAATTTGTTTGGGGATGCAATTTTTATTTGAGTATAGTGATGAAATGGGACATCACGAGGGCTTGGCTGTGTTACCGGGGTTTGTGACGCGCTTCCCTGAAAATATGGGCTTAAAAGTGCCACATATGGGATGGAACCAATTGATACAGGATAAAGAATCAGTATTGTTACAAGGACTTAAACCAAACAGCTACGCTTATTTTGTGCATAGCTATCATTGTGTGCCGCGTAACGCTGGTGATTTGTTAGCTAGTTGTGATTATGGAATACGGTTTGCTGCTGGTGTGGAACGGGATAATATTTATGGAGTACAGTTCCATCCAGAAAAAAGCCAATCTGTTGGCTTAACAATCCTGAATAATTTCCTCAAAATTGGAGCGCGTGTGTCATGATTATTTACCCAGCGATTGATTTACGGGGTGGCAAAGTTGTTCGATTAGTTCACGGAGACCCTAAACAACAAACCATCTTTAGCGATGATCCCATTGCGACTGCACAACAATGGATTGACCAGGGAGCGGAGTGGATCCATGTTGTAAATTTAGATGGTGCGTTTGATGAGCAGAATAATAACCTTAAAGTTCTAGCTGATCTCGCTAAACTTAATGCAAAAATTCAGTTTGGTGGGGGGATGCGTGCGCTAGATGATGTTGCTCAGGCACTTGATTTAGGTGCATCACGAGTTGTGATGGGAACACTTGCTGTTCAACAACCAGAGACAGTTGAGTTAGCAGTGAAGCGGTTCGGTGCAGAAGCAATT
>RFHA01000296.1 GCA_003696565.1 Chloroflexota bacterium | reverse complement strand
GCCTCTGTATCATGTATTTATGGTATTGGTGACCCTCAAGCTTGGTCAAAATCAATGGTAGAGCTGAAAGTCGGCTCATCGGATTTGCGGCGCGATCTCATTCTCAAAAAACTTGTGAATATCCAATATACCCGTAATGATATGGATTTCCGGCGTGGAACGT
The DNA here is from genome assembly GCA_003696565.1 of Chloroflexota bacterium. Taxonomy (GTDB): domain Bacteria; phylum Chloroflexota; class Anaerolineae; order Aggregatilineales; family Phototrophicaceae; genus DAOTWY01. The sequence goes on along the minus strand of RFHA01000296.1, from coordinate 2,304 downwards.
TCCGTGTGCGTGGGGATACTCTAGAAGTATTCCCTGCATATGCAGAAACGGCTTATCGAATTGCGATGTTTGGGGATGAAATTGAGCGCATCACGGAGTTTGATCCACTGACTGGCGAAGTTTTAGATCAGTTTGACGATGTTGTGATTTGGCCCGCTAAGCAGTTTGTCTCTGATGATGATAAAATGCGGCAGGCACTTCATGACATTGAGCAGGAGCTTGAGGAGCAGATTAAATATTTTCGTGATAACGGCAAACTCGTGGAAGCTCAACGTATTGAGCAGCGTACTCGTTATGATCTGGAAATGCTCCGTGAGGTTGGCTATTGCTCCGGTATTGAAAACTATTCTCGTCATATGGATCAACGCCCACCAGGGAGTGCGCCACATACATTAATTGACTATTTCCCAGATGACTTTTTGCTGATTGTGGATGAAAGCCATATGACTATTCCACAGGTGCGGGGCATGTATAATGGAGATCGGGCGCGTAAACAAACCTTGATTGATTTCGGCTTTCGTTTACCAAGTGCATTAGATAACCGTCCACTCAAGTTTGAAGAGTTTTTAGAACGTATCAACCAAGTCATTTACACTTCTGCAACCCCTGGACCATTTGAAACACAGCAAGCCCAACAGATTGTCCAGCAGATTATCCGCCCGACGGGTATTCTTGACCCTATTTGCGAAGTCCGCCCGGTGGAAGGGCAGATAGATGACCTTTTACAAGAGGTGGCTGCGCGGGTAAAACACAAACAGCGCGCCATTATCACAACCCTGACGCAACGTATGGCGGAAGAACTTGCAGGGTATCTTAATGAAATCGGCATCAAAGCGCATTATCTCCATGCGGAAATTGATACCCTAGAACGGGTGGAAATCCTGCGTGATTTACGCTTGGGTGTGTACGATGTTGTTGTGGGGATTAACCTTCTACGGGAGGGAATCGACTTACCGGAAGTCTCTCTTGTTGTTATTTTGGATGCAGATAAAGAGGGATTTTTGCGCTCTGAATCCGCTTTAATTCAGATTATCGGGCGGGCAGCGCGCCATATTGAAGGCAAAGTGATACTTTATGCGGATAAAATGACCCCAGCGATGAAAAAGGCACTAGCAGAAACAGAACGCCGCCGCCGGATTCAACAAGCGTATAATGATGAGCACGGCATTACCCCTGCGAGCATCGTGAAAGAAGTGCGTGATCTAACAGACCGTGTGCGTTCCATGGTGCAGGAACCAGGTGATGAGGCACAACCTGACGTTGATATAACTAATATGCCGCCTAATGAAATTCATCGCTTGATCAAAGAACTAGAAAAAGAGATGAAGAAAGCGGCGCAGTCTCTTGAGTTTGAGAAGGCGGCTGCTCTGCGGGATCAACTTTTTGAGATGCGGGGTCTCTTAGCAGAAAAATATGGGGATCAAGTTGATCTCATTTTGGATTAATACCTCATATTTTGTCATCTTGTCTTAATGGCATCTATCACGGCAAAACGGTATATTATATTAAAAAGTGAGAGATATGCCAGGGTTTTGACCGTGAAAAAACGCAACACAATCTTAGTGGTCGATGATTTACCCGATAATATTGAGATCATTAGCCGTCTTCTAGAAATGCGAGGGCATCTTGTTGTCAAAACGTATAGCGGATTAGATGCCCTTAAGTTGATTCCAGATTTGATGCCAGACCTGATTTTATTAGATATCATGATGCCTAAAATAAGTGGGATAGATGTTTGTCTTCAACTTAAAGCGGACGAAAAAACCAAACATATCCCAATCATTTTTATGACTGCTTTGGATAGCACGCTGGATAAAATACGGGGCTTAGAGGCGGGCGCAGTAGATTACATCACCAAGCCGTTGCATCACCAAGAAGTCATCACTCGTGTGGAGACACATCTTGAATTATATAATCATCGCCGGGAAATTGAACGTCTGCGTGAACAAGAACGCCGCATGTATGAAACACTCTCTGAAATCAAAGATGATCTAATACAAACAGCTTCCCATGATCTCAAAAGTCCTCTTAGTACTATTCGAATGGCGATCCACTTGTTAGAAAAACACGGACGATCTGATGATGAACGGGGAAAGCGTTATATTCAAATGCTTAAAGACGGTAGCGGGCAAATACAAAACCTGATTAATGATCTGTTGGATATTGCCAAGCTGGAAACTGGGATGGAAATCCATCTCGAAAACGTTCATCTAATGTCTTTTGTACAAAACATTGTGGTGCAATATCAAGAAAAATCTTCACAGAAAAACCTACGCTTTAGTACGAAATTACTAATTGCTGATG
>RFHA01000043.1 GCA_003696565.1 Chloroflexota bacterium | reverse complement strand
GATGCGCTTACAGAAAATCAATGCTAAACTCTAGCTATAGGTTATTCGTTTCTTATGGTGGTTTCACCCCACTTCGTGATTGGAAATAAATCACAAAGTAGGGATACAAGAGATTTGAGAACTGGCATTATTGATATACAAAAGAATATGTCTTGAGGAAAATCAAATGTTGAATGACCACAACAATCCACAGCCAACACGTGAATGGACTTTTGACATGTGGCGTGAAAAAGCTGGGGTTCGATCCGCAAGTGATATAGCAGATATTGCCACTGAACTTAACATTGATGATGGCAATAATTTTGCGAGTTCTACCGTAACAAGATGGTTTACAAAAGGAATACCTGAACGAACAAAAGCAGTCCAGATGATCGCCATTCTGAGTGAAGCTGCTCGGAGAAACGGTAAGACTTTACTAAATGGTTCTTTGTTGCGTGAACATGCACGCATCTTTCTTAATTCCAATGCTTGTGTTGAGCGTTACGCAGAACTTGATGAAGACGAATTGAAATGGGTATCACGAGGGAAACCATTACCTGTCGTTGAAAGTTTTTCTGAACTCAGAATGCGTGTTTTTCCACGTCCGCCTGAAAGGCAGCATCTTTATGGACGCAATGATGATCTGAAAAGAGTGCTTGAGGCATTACAGACATCGTCAGTCACTGTCATTGATGCAGTAGGGGGAAATGGTAAAACGAGCCTTGCGTGGCACGCCGCAATGTTGGCTACCGAAACAGGTATAGTTCGGGAATTTGACTGGACAACGGATAAGCGGGTGATGCTAGACCTTGATGGTTTCCCTCTTGAAACAGATCTTCCGCCACTTGATTTCAATCGTATATTACGTAGTATGGCTGTCCGCTTTAAATGGCATGACATCATGGCTGCTCAGGATGCTGATCTTGAAGCACTTTGCGCTGATCGTTTGGCAACAGGGCTTTATCTCATTGTGGTTGATAATCTGGAGACGATTGAGCAACGTGATGCCATTGTTGATCGCTTACGTGGCATATTGGATAGAAGACGTTCACGCGCACCACAGACCAGCCGAGCATTAATTACCTCTCGTGTTCAGGTAAGAGAGCCTAATTGTCAACGGGTTGAGCTAGAAGGATTAGATTACCAATCCTCACAACAGTATATCCAACACCTGCAACAAAACCTTGCAGGTCACGAGACAGCTTATCTTTCGGATAAACAATGCTATAAACTTTGGCAAGTGACATTGGGTAACCCCCTATTTATTCAAATTGCTGTAGCACGATATATGCGAGCAAGATCTACTTTTGGGGACATTCTGTCTGGTATAGAGAACGGACAAAATTTCAACCAGGGATTCCGAAATCTCTTTTCCGCCACCTTTCACGAATTAGATGAAGCATCCCGATGGTTAGCTGTGATTGCTGCTCAACTGCCTTCATTGACTTATGATGCTTTACGCCAAATCTGGCTGACAGAGGAAGTTGGTGATCTTGAGTACTTTGATTATGCTTTAAAACAATTGGTTCAATATCGTGTTTTGAACCCTGTAGCACTTCAAGGGAATTCCACAGAGGAGGAATATAGTATCCATCCTCTCGTAAGATCGTTTCTCAAAACCTGGGATGTCGAATGCTAAAGAGAAAATATCGCTCTCCGAAGGAGGTTGTTAGTCAGTACACCTGGCAAAATCTCAAACAGGCGCATTTCTATATGCGTCAGGCAAAAGTTGCCGATGCAATAGAAATCTACTCACAGGTCATCCCCAAGATTTGGGAATATAGGGCTAGTACAAATAACCAATGGCGGACAATTGCTGAACAAACAGACATCCCTTCCTGGAACTGGGCAGGTGCTTATCTTCGTGAGTATTTTTATATTAGGCAAACTTGGTTCGGATGGCAACACTTCACATCGGGTCTACTCACCACCAGTGACTGGCAGAAAATACCGTTTACCTGCCAGTCGCTGTTGCTGAGTACATCTGGATGGGCTTCTATACGTACAAAAAGCTTGCGTAATATCATTGCAGATCAAATGTCTTTTTTGGCTGATGCTCGTTGGAAGGAAACCAATACGGAGTTGATCTTCCTCAAATCATTGCACTTTATGGTGTTGTGTTATGCACATACCCTAGCTTTTGAACGCCCAAAAGCTCTGGAATATGCTCATTCAACAATCAAGATGCTCAATCCAGAAACTGAACCTTATTATGCTGTTCGTGCAAATGAATTGCTTGGCACGGCTTTCTATACATTTGGGCAGTATGATCAGGCGTTGGAGGCGTATGCAGCAAGCAATAACATAGTCTATCAGGTAGGACAGCCAGCGATTCCCATTGCATCATATTACGGCGAAGGGTGGGCATATATCGGAAATCGACAACTCGATAACGCACTTGATGCATTTCGTCATGGGCATTTGTTAAAAAGCAGTTATGCACTTTATTATGATGCTGCGCGATGTAAATACGGTGAAGGATATGTGCATTTTTTACAAGGCAATTATGAAGCGGCACTCCAAGCACTTTATGAGGCGTTATCTATTTTCTGTGATGACCACTTCGACTTAAACTCAAGCGGAAACTCCAATTC
>RFHA01000295.1 GCA_003696565.1 Chloroflexota bacterium | reverse complement strand
GCGATAATGGCGGATTCCTTATGTGGCAGTGCCAAGAAGATCACATCAGCTTGTGTTAAGTCTGCATGATCCGGCGGGATATAGTGCAGATGGGTAAAGGGAACACGTTCCCCGGCATAAGTGCTGGATGTGGCAAAGATGATTTCAACATGGGGGTGGCGTGCCAAAATTTCCACCAAGTCTTGCCCAGCATAACCAGACGCGCCAAAAATACCTACTCGCATAGACTCAACTGCTCCTCATAAAAAAGCCCCGACCGAATTTGGTCAGGGCATGGTTCATCGTGTGTGATTGGCTAGCAACACAAGTAACCCAACCTGACCAGGGTAGCCTTTGGGCAACGACGACGGTTGATTGTGCTTGTGTAGAGAGCCATAATTGTTTCCTCAACTTTCGTGCAACATTATAATGCACGTTTGTGATTTGGTAAACAAATTGAATAAAGTTCGTATATTTTTTCATAGTCATTAGGCAGGTTGCCCATGTTGCTCTTTTTGGATTGGTTTGGTACAGCGGTTTTTGCTATTACTGGGGCGTTGGTCGCGCGGGAAAAGCGCATGGATTTATTTGGCGTTGTTGTGGTCGCACTGGTTACGGCATTAGGCGGCGGGACGATACGCGATCTTATTTTACAGCGAGAAATATTTTGGGTCGTGGATGAAATCTACATCTGGATTGGTATATTGGCAGCAATTTTGACATTTGTGGTTGCACATTTGAACTTATTGCCACGCCGTCCCTTGTTGATTGCGGATGCATTTGGATTATCCGTCTTTACGGTGATTGGTGTTCAAACGGGCTTGGCTAGCGGTGTCACCCCGTTGATTGCGGTTATTATGGGCGTGATGACGGCTACTTTTGGGGGGATGATTCGCGATTTGCTCTCTAACCGGATTCCACTGATTTTACACAGTGAGTTATATGCAACAGCGGCGTTGTGTGGTGCGACGGTTTATGTACTATTAGCAAATGCGTCGCCAGAGTGGCGTATGCTCATTGCAGCAACTGTGACGCTGGGCTTGCGGCTGGCAGCTATCCGTTGGAATTGGTCATTACCAGTTACACTTGCCCCGGCGAATGTATGATAAGTCTCCTCATGTGTGTCTCATCACGAGATATTTTTCTTAAAAAATAATTGAGGTGTTCTCGTCGTTGCCAAGGAATAAATCCCCTGGCAACGCTATTTATGTTATTCATGGGGCGACTAACGCTAGCGTGCATGTTCCCTTATGCTAGAGATTCCAACGCTTGGCGCACATCTGCCATTAAATCGTCTACATGTTCAATCCCAACGCTTAAGCGAACTAGCCCCGGCGGGACAGCGATGTCACTATCGGCAGTGCTAGCGTGTGTCATGCTGTAGGGATGTTCAATCAGGCTTTCTACACCGCCTAAACTTTCTGCCAAAGCGAATAATTTAGTGCGGGAAACCATCCGCCGGGCTGCTTCATCGCTGGCTAAAATGATGCTAATCATCCCGCCTGGATAGCGCATTTGCTTTTTGGCTAACTCATATTGAGGATGACTCTCTAAGCCTGGATATAGCACCCGCTCCACACGTGGATGATCCTCCAACATTCGCGCGATTGCTAGCGCATTTTGGCTATGTCGTTCAATCCTCAAACCCAATGTTTTGATGCCGCGTAGTGTTAAAAAGCAATCCATTGGACCAGGCACAGCCCCCACAGCATTTTGTAAAAACTTTAATTCCTGATAGAGCGATTCGTCGTTCATCACCAACATGCCACCGACGACATCACTATGCCCGCCTAAATATTTGGTGGTGCTATGCATGACAATATCCGCGCCTAATTTAAGCGGCTGCTGGATAGCTGGAGAAGCAAACGTATTATCTACCACTACACGTACACCTGATGGTGTCACTGCTTTTAAAGCCGCAATATCGGCTAATTTCATCATTGGGTTGGTAGGGGTTTCTAGCCATAATAATTTTGTTTCTGGTTTAAAAGCCGCTTTCACCGCATCCAGATCAGTTAAATCTACCCAAGTAAAACGAATGCCGTACCGTGCATGTACTTTTTCAAATAAACGATATGTCCCCCCATACACATCATCCCCAACAACAACATGATCCCCGGGGTTAAGCAAGCGCAATACGGTATCAATGGCTGCTAATCCACTGGCAAACGCTAAGGCAAACTGACCGCCTTCAATTGCCGCCATACATTCTTGAAGAGCTGTACGGGTGGGGTTATCTGTGCGGCTATATTCATATCCTTTGTGTTGTGCAGGTGCGCTTTGGACATAGGTTGATGTTTGATAAATCGGGGTCATCACTGCGCCGGTTGTTGGGTCTGGTTCCTGCCCGGCATGGATCGCTAATGTATCTAAATGATAATTTTCACTCATGATAATTCTTTCCAACTATGGTCAAAATTTTAAGAGGATTATATGATGACCGGACAGTTTTTGAAATGTGAGATCAACTGATGCGTAATCGACTCATCTTCATCATGCCGGCGATTTTGATAATTGCAGCAGTCACAGTTATGCTGATACAACGTGAACCACCAGACCCAGAAGGGTTTGAAAAGCCAACGCACACCGCCCCCCCATTCAGCGCACAGGTAAACATTACATCCCCGCGCAATGGAACGATTATCTATGCAGAAAATCTTATCATAAGCGGCACGATTAGTGACTCGCCGCAGGCGTTTATGGTGCAGATTGTTACACCAGACAACGTTGAAATCGCTCGTACAACTGTGGACGCACAGCCAAGCAGTTGGTCGATTGAAATCCCGACACCCCGCACGGATGAACCCCTGGAGGCAGAAATCCGTTTAATCCCAACAAATGGTGACAGTGGTGTTTATGATCGAGTTTCTGTTTTGCTGGATGACCAAGCAAACCGCCCTGAAGGGATTTATGGCAGTGTAACCTTGCCGCGTGTTGGCATGGAAATGGGTGGGGATACTATTTTGGTAGAAGGGCGTGTTTCCGGTGTGGAAAGTGTAACCGTTCAACTTATGGGAGACAGTACAACAAACATCATTAGCAGTGTTATTGTCGATGTCGGTAACCCTTATTTATTGAACGATGTGCCTTGGCAGGCAGAGATACCTACTCATGGTTATATGGGTTCTGGCGTTGTGATGGTGTTCTTCACGTCACCAACAGATGATACAGACCCTTTAGTAGAAACCATCCCAATTGTTATAACACAAGCGGCAGGTTGATAACTGTTTGTATTTAGTTTGCACCTGCACCTGGAAATCTAATTAATATCGGGTATCCTTCTTGACCGCTTTTTTTGTTTCAGCCTATAATCAACATGGCACATAAGTTCTAATCCGAAATAAGAGGAATCTATGCAAGATTTATTTATCGCTATCGCAGGCAACATCGGCGCGGGGAAAAGCACGCTCACAGGTCTCCTTGCAGATTATTTTGATTGGCAACCATTTTATGAAGCAAACGCAGAAAACCCCTATCTAGAAGATTTCTATCGTGATATGGAGCGGTGGAGTTTTCATTCTCAGATATTTTTCTTGAGCAAGCGTTTAGAACATCATCGTCAATTGGTGGATTATCCTGGTAGTGTAGTACAAGATCGGACGGTATACGAAGATGCTGAGATTTTCGCTCGCAATTTGTATCGCCAAGGGGATATGAGTGAACGGGATTATGATACGTATCGCCGTTTGTATCATGCCGTGTGCAAGTTTTTGCCCCCACCGCATTTGATTATTTACCTCAAGTCTAGTGTGGATACACTCATGGCACGTATCTTACAACGTGGGCGTGATTTTGAGCAAGACATCAAGCGGGAATATATCGCCGCGTTAAATGATTTATATAACAATTGGATTGACAATTGGACGCTTTGCCCCGTGCTGACAATCGATATGGATTCGCTCGACTTTGTTCAGCGGGAAGATGATCTCCAGCGCATTATTGATCAAATTGAGGCGTTATTGCCACAAGAAATTGGACGATAATTTGTACATGCGTGAGCGTGGAGATCAATCCCGCCTGCTAATTTGATTACCCCATGAATGAGCTTGATTTCAGACAATTATTCCGTACAAAAATCCCATTCATGGGGTGGATACCATTACCAGGAGATTTATTCTTCGGTAAAAATGGCGGTACACGTTAGTAATTCAGATTATAATTCAGCATTGTTCCAATCCAGGTTTTTAAGTGTTGGGTCTTTTTGTTTAAGATAAGCTATTGCTTCATCTAAAGTTTTAACAGTGTGGTTGTTAACATTTATAAGGTAATTGCCGATAGATGCAATTGTTGTAACTAGCCGGTTTTCATTGATATTGATATTCCAGCTTAGCTGATGCACAACTTTAAACCGACTAACCATACGCTGTAACATGGATAATGAAAATTTTATTCTCTCTATTTTCAACCCATTGCTAATGTGGTGTATGGGCGGGGTGCCATTATGAATATAGGCTTGCAACTCGTGGAGAAATTGCGAAAGATCTTCAGCAGTAATAACACCTTCAAAACAAGTGTAAATCACTCGTTTTTCGACTAGCCACATCATCTTGTACGGCATCGTTTGTCCTCCGTGAGTTAAAAATAATACACTACTTAGTTTTTTATCGAGGATCAATTTCTTAAGATAGGATCATTTATTAGTATGTTATGATAATTAGCATAGCATATCAATAAGTACAAGTAAATGAGATTGATAGTGATTGAAAACTTGTTAAAGCGTGTAGAAAAATTATCAACAACCCAGTTGGAAGAAATCCATCAATATATGGCAACCCGTCCTTATCGATTAGAGGAACGCTCTCCCACGCCGGAAGAGCAACAAGCAGTTATACAAGCCTTACAGGAATTTGTTGAACAGGCAACACCACTGGATGATCAAGAAGAAGCCCGGCTAGCGGGCTTGGGGGACTTTAAATTATCGGATGCTTAGTTGTATCAACGAGCATATTTTTTCAATAAACGGCAAGCGGTATCAGCCAAGACGGCTGCCCCATATTTGAATGAATCCTCGTTGATGTCGAACACCGGGCTATGATGTGGACGATGCTTTTCATCTAGCTTAGCACCAAGCATAAACATTGCACCTGGGGCTTTTTGTGTCATATAAGCGAAATCTTCTGCGCCCATCATCGGCACACCATGATGAACACGATCCGCCCCCATGTTATCTTTTGCCACTTCATATAAAAGTTGCGCTACACTTGGGTCGTTATACATGGCAGGGTAGCCACGCTCAATTTTGAGGGTGTAATCGCCCCCAAGTGCCCGCGCCACACCAAAAGCGCGCTCCAATTCTTCATGAATTTGGGTACGTGTTTCTTCATCAAAGCTGCGGATGGTGCCCATCATCTCAACTTTATCTGGGATGACATTGGGTGCGCTACCGCCATGCACCCCGCCAACTGTAATGACAGAGCCGCGCGTGGGGTCTAAGCGGCGGGCACGAATGCCTTGAATAGCATTTATCACTTGTGCTTGAATGTAGATGGGGTCAATACCCTGATGAGGCGTTGCGCCGTGTGTGCCTTCCCCAAAGATTGTCGCATAAAACGTATCAACCGCTGCCAGGGCAAAGCCTTCTACGATCTCAAATGTGGCGTTGTCATTTACGCTAGAGACATGCAGCGCGATGACGGCATCAAGGTCTTCTAAAGCGTTGTCATCAATCATGCGTGTTGCGCCGCTTTTGCCTTCTGCATCCCATTTTTCTTCACTCGGTTGGAAAAGCAAACGGATTTCGCCGGCGGGGCGGTCTGGCATTTCATTAAGAATGCGTGCTACGCCTAACAGAATGGCGGTATGGGCATCGTGCCCACAGGCGTGCATTACACCAGGTGTTTGTGATTTATAGGGGGTGTCGTTAGCTTCTTGAATAGGCAGTGCGTCCATATCGGCACGGATACCGATTGCCGGGCGACCTTCACCGATGCGTGCTACCACGCCAGTGATCCCAACTCCAACTTCTGCTTCAATACCCATCTCGTTAAGTGCGTTTGCCACGAGCTTAGCGGTGCGGGTTTCTTCAAAACCAAGCTCTGGGTGCATATGAATATCACGCCGCCAGGCGATAATTTGATCTTCAATTGATTTGGCTTTATCTAGGAAATACATACCTTATCTCTCATTCATAACCATCTAACTGTTATTATTGTATCGTTGAACGCTTAATCTGATGGACTGATTTGGTTATAATATGTTAAAACTTCACGGCTTTATGAGGATTGCTATCATTCTCTATCGTGCTGATGATGTTGCATTATAATCAAACCAATGTGTTCATAATCCGAAAAAATATCGATGAAAATACGGCAACCCCCACCGCATACCAAAATTTGGCATTATATGACCTTGGCGAAGTTTTTATCTTTGTTAGATAGCCGAGCATTGTTTTTTTCCCAGCCCAAACAGTTTGAAGATAAGTTTGAAGGGTCGTTTCGTGAGCCTGTTTTGCCTTTAACAGCAGATAAAGACCAACCCCTACGTGAATCGGCACATACTGCTACAGGAATCCGTACCCGAACGGCGATTAGTTGCTGGCATATGAATGAGTATGAATCGGCAGCGATGTGGGCGCAATATGTCACCAATAATGAAGGCATTGCGATCCGCTCTACAGTGCAACGCTTACAACATGCGCTGACGTTTGATGAGTTGGGTGATGTTTATATGGGAGCTATCAATTACTATCCATACCAGGCGCGGGATGATTCCGTGTGGAGTTTGTTCCACAAGCGAGAGAGCTTTGCACATGAGCATGAATTCCGGGTGTTGGTCGTTATCAACGATTTGCCCAAAGCGGATGAACTGGGCGGGATTCAAGTCCCGGCTGATTTAAACATCTTGATTGAGCGGATTTACATTGCACCAAACACCCGCCCGTGGTTTACTGATTTGATTAAATCAGTTGCGCAAAAATATGATGTTGATGCTGATGTTATTCGATCCGATTTAGATAAGGACCCGATTTTCTGATGTTGATGTGGCTTTTAATTGCATTATTGCAGGCTATACCACTGCGTTATGGGGATGTGGTGCAAGGTACGATCACAGATGAACAACCGGCAATGGTCTATCGCTTTACGGGGGCAGTGAATGATTTAATTGTTATAGAAATGCGCTCTGTGGATCGTTCATTAGATAACAAACTGCACACACCGGTGTTGATCTTGCGTGATTCGTCGGGCAATGTGTTGGCAGACACTACTTTGCAATACACGCTTGATGATGCGGTATTGATTGCGCAATTGCCTTATACAGGTGTGTATGATGTGATTGCTACGCGCGATGAATTACTAGATTACAAAGCTGTTGGTGATTATACCCTCAGCTTGAACCGTATTCCGCGCATGTTACCTGATGAACCGCTGATGATAGACCTGTTATATACGGATATCGTTTATTATGCGATTTGGATGACGGACGATTCATTTGTGTTGGATTATCAACATCTTATAGGAGATTTTCATCCGGTAGTAACGGTTAATCAATTAATACCGGAGCGAGGCGGGTTGCGTGCCGTTGGTATGATTTATGGTAGGTCAATGACACAAGCAGCCATGACAATCAGCGGAGATGAACGTTTTTATATTTTGACGCTGGCGCAATCTCCGTTGGATTATGTATTTGATGAGGCGAGTGGGTCGGTCATTTTAACGTTGATGAATGGTGGGGGCTATAGACAATCTTAAAAAACTGTGATAAAGTGCGATTAAACATATTAATCTGATGAATAAGATTAGATGTCACAAATAGACTTAGGCTCGGAATTACTTAATTTTATTGTTCAGAATGGCTACAGCACTGGAGATCGTCTCCCTACTATCCAAGAATTGAAGGCGGACGATAAGCTCGGTATCAGCACCAGCAAAATCCGTGAACAACTTGAAGTGGCGCGGGCAGTTGGTTTGGTAGATGTCCGATCCAAAAAAGGGACACACATCAAGCCATATAGCTTTGCTCCGGCGGTACGGCTGAGTTTGATGATAGCCTTAGCGATTGACCCAAGCACGTTTCATCAATTTAGTGAGCTGCGGTCACATATTGAAGCCGCTTTTTGGCATGAAGCGTGTGAGTTGATTGATGAAGCTGATAAAGTCACGATGCGCCGCTGTATTACAGAGGCACGCGCCAAACTCACAAGTGATTGGATTCGCATTCCTCATGCGGAACACCGTATCTTTCATCTCACGATGTTTAAAAAATTGGATAACCCTTTTGTCACCGGTTTGTTAGAAGCATATTGGGATGCGTATGATGCGGTTCAACCCAGCAGCTATGCACCGTATGCGTATTTGCAATTGGTGTGGGATTATCATGAACGCATACTAGATGCGATTTGTGCAGGGGATTACGATGGTGCGCTAGAAGCATTCATTGAACATACACAGTTACCAAGCAGAAGGGAGGACGGCAGCGCATCAACGCCTTAAATACCAGCATTAACCAGTGATTTGGAGAATCATTTTAAGTAAGAAAGGTATCCTGTGAGTGCATTAAACCTTCAATATGAACCTAAAATATCGCAAGATGGCAAGATTGTGAATGATTTCGCGTTTGTTGTTGCCACCAAAAACGGCTCTGGCTCTCAGACTTCTAACAATGTGTTGGTTAAATCGTTGTTTAATATGGGGATTCCCGTTAATGGTAAGAATTTGTTCCCGTCTAACATTAAGGGATTGCCCACTTGGTATACAATCCGTGTGAGTGCGGATGGTTATACGGCGCGCCGCGCCACAACGGAAATTGTCATCGCCTATAATCAAGACACGGCGGCGGAAGACATTCAAAATCTACCAGAGGGCGGTGTGTGTATCATCCCGGCAGATTGGAAGTGGACACACAGCCGTGATGATATTATTTGGTATGAAGTGCCTGTTAAGGCGATTATGGATCAATCTAACACGCCCAGAGACTTCACCAAGATGGTGGAAAATATGACTTATGTCGGGGTTGTAGCGCAGTTATTTGGCATTCCATTGGATGAAATTAAACGCGCTTTGTTAGATAACTTCAACGGCAAAGAAAAACCTGCCAATATGAATTTTGAAGTGGTTCAGCTGGCATATGATTACGCTGAACAGAACCTCACCAAAAAAGACCCATATTATTTTGAATATGATAATAAGACAGAAGGCAAAATTTTTATCACTGGTAATGAGGCTGGTGCATTAGGGGCGATTTTTGGCGGTGTTAATATTGTCGCATGGTATCCTATTACGCCTTCTACCAGCTTGGTAGATGCGGTGATGAGCTATAAGCATCTTCGTCAAACGGATGATGGCAAAAATACCATGGTTATTATCCAGGCGGAGGATGAACTGGCGGCGGCGGGTATGTTGGTAGGTGCAGGGTTTGTTGGTGCGCGTGCTATGACTGCCACTAGTGGACCTGGTATCAGCTTGATGGCGGAATTTGTTGGTTTAGCATATTTTGCGGAAATTCCCTGCGTGTTTTGGGATATTACCCGGATGGGTCCTAGTACGGGGTTGCCTACCCGCACGAGCCAGGGTGATCTATTGTTCACCTATGTTTTAGGGCATGGTGATACGCGCCATATTGTATTGTTGCCAGGCACACCAGAAGAAGCTTTTGAATTTGGCTGGAAGTCGTTTGATATTGCGGAAGTTGTTCAGGCTCCGGTATTTGTTCTCAGTGACCTTGACCTCGGTATGAACAATTGGATGGCTGATCCGTTTGAATATCCTGATACGCCAATTAACCGTGGTAAAGTGCTAGATGCAGAAAGCCTGCAAGCCTTTATCGAAAAGCATGGCAAGTGGGGGCGTTACATGGATGTGGATGGTGATGGTATTGGTTATCGTACTATTCCTGGAACAGATCATCCACGTGCGGCATATTTTGCGCGGGGCACTGGGCATAATGAGCTAGCGGTTTATAGCGAACGCAGTGATGATTGGATTAACAACCTCAAACGGTTACGCCGCAAAGTGGAAACCGCCCGCCATATGTTGCCTAAAAATGTGGTGGATTATGATCCGGCTAAATCCATTGGGATTATGACTTTTGGTACGAATGAACCGGCTGTTGTGGAAGCACGGGATTGGTTGAAAAAACAGGGTGTTGAGACCAATTATCTACGTGTGCGTGCCTTGCCTTTGGAAGATGATGTCATGGATTTTATTCAAAAGCATGACCGTGTTTATATCGTCGAGAACAATTTCGATGGACAGTTGTATCAAATTATCTGTATGGAAAACCCGCAAGACTTGACGCATGTGGTGTCTTTGCCACTTGGCGATGGGCTGCCGATGACGGCGCGCTGGATTGTGGAGCAGGTCTTGGAACAGGAGAATAAATAAAATGGCGCAAACAAACAATCTTGGTTTATCACGGAATGACTATAAAGGTGGTAAAAGCACGCTTTGCCCTGGTTGCGGGCATGATTCCATCGCCAATCAGATTATCAGTATGGCGTATGAGCTAGGTATTGAACAGCACAATCTGATTAAAATGAGTGGGATTGGCTGTTCTAGTAAAACACCGGCTTATTTTTTAGGGCGGTCGCACGGGTTTAATGCCTTACACGGGCGGATGCCATCTGTGGTAACTGGTGCGCTGATGGGTAATCATACCCTGAAATGTGTCGCTGTTAGTGGAGATGGCGATACGGGTAGTATTGGCATCGGGCAGTTTAAGCACGCCATCCGCCGTAATATTCCATTTGTTTATATTATCGAAAATAATGGAGTCTATGGTTTAACCAAAGGGCAGTTTTCTGCCACGGCAGATGAAGGGCAATATCTAAAATATTATGGTAAAAACGAACTGCCACCAATTGATTTAGCCCTTGAGGCAATTATTGGTGGAGCAACATTTGTTGCGCGTAGCTTTAGCGGCGACGCTAAGCAGGTGCAGGCATTGTTACAGGCGGCAATTCGGCACCAAGGTATTGCCGTGCTAGACATCATCAGTCCCTGTGTGACCTTCAATAATGCAGAAACCTCCACAAAAAGCTATCCTTATGGCAAGGAGCATCAAATCTCGCTGCATGATATTGAAATCGTCAGCAGCGGATACGTCCATGAACAGCAAGAAATTACGATCGAAGACTACCCGGAAAATGAAGTGATCCAGGTGCAAATGCACGACGGGACGGTTATCCAACTGAAAAAGTTAGGGCAGGATCATGATCCGCGGAATCGGATGCAAGCCATTCAAGTATTAGAACAGGCTCAGCGTGAGCAATTATTTGTAACTGGGTTGATCTATTATGAAGAACCGCGTCCGACGTTAGCACAGCTTGAAAACGTTACAGATACGCCCTTGGCAAAGCTCAAGCCGGAGCAATTACGCCCCTCGCGTCAGCAGCTTGCGGATGTGATGGCAGATTTTAGATAAACTGTAGTATGGGGTGCGGTCATCGCGCCCCATTTTTTCTAGAACATCATTCCCTGGGTAGGGGGATGATAGGGCTGGATTAGATCAGGGGTGTCATTTCCCACGTTGTTGACGTGTGGTGATACTTCATATGCAATCATCTCATCACTGGGATAGGGTTTGAGCAATGGTGCTAGTATATCCGGTGGTAACTCCTCACCAGAAAGCCATAAATCATAATTCGCTGGATTTAAGATAACTGCCATACGATGATGTAAAGGCTTAATGAGAGCGTTTGGTGTGGTGGTGATGATGGTACAACTACGGATTTCATCGCCATCGGGACTATGCCAACTTTCCCACAAGCCAGCAAATGCAAACACCTGATGATCTTTCAGATGGATATACATCGGTTTTTTGCCAGTTGGGGTTTTTGCCCATTCATAAAACCCATTAGCGGGGATTAAACACCGGCGGCGTTTATATGCAGACCGGAATGATGGTTTTTCATGCAATGTTTCTGCGCGGGCGTTAATCAACTTACTGGCGATACTAGTATCTTTTGCCCATGATGGAACCAGCCCCCACTGAAAAAATGTTAAGTCATGGGGTGCATCATTAGCGATGACAGCAACCGGTTGTGTGGGTGCGATGTTATATCGGGCGGTTATTGTCGTTGGGATGGTTCGCAGATCAAACGCTTGTTGAAGGTCGTTTGCATCCGCTGTGAGGGTAAAGCGTCCGCACATGGTTTATTTCTTTGGTTTGCCGGATTCAGCGATTTGCCGGATTAAGCCTAATGCTGCTAGTAACAGGCTTAACAATTGCCCGGTTGTGATAGGGGAAGGTGTGCCACCATTATTATAGGCATTTTCTTCTGCGGCACGGGCGTAAAGATAAGCACTCAACAAGCCGAATAGTAAGCCCCCAATTGCGCCATAGGCATAGGTTTTATTCTTCCAGTTGTTTTCATTCTTGATTTCGCTCATCGATTTTTTCCTCAAAGGCGTTGAATAAACGATTAAAATAAGCGAACCGGCTGCTAATGCCGATTGATTTTTGGGCGATTGCTTCGCCAATAGCGGCGGTTTTTTCTGCTAGATTTTTTGTCTGGCGTTGAACACGCGCTAATTGTGTTTCGCTTCCTTGTTCTAGTTTATTGATTCCATAAATTGCCGCCATGAGCAACAGATATAACGGCGCAAAGCACAGCAGTAAGGGTATCAAAAAGCAGCAGATGGTTATCACACTACTGATGATGGAGATTCCGCCTCTTCCAATGCTAAATGGTGATGAACCTGCTGCTAACAACAACAGAATGACCGGAATGGCGATAGCAACCAACAGGATAGGTAATATCACTACGCTGAACCGAGTTTTTTGCTGATTGGTTGGTTTCTCCACCATCTATCCTTCCAAATGTGGGTGCATCGCACGTAGAATGATTGTACCGTAGAGTGAGTGATGGCAAAAGTGTATTTATGGGACATGAATCACCAATTCAACAACGTTTACAAATTACATTCGGTAAATTTGATGCACTGCGTTATACCAGCACACTAGACCTAGCGAAAGTATGGGAACGTGTGCTGCGCCGTGCGGGGTTACCGCTGCTTTATACTGAAGGCTTTAATACTCGCCCGCGTATTCAATTGGCGACAGCCTTGCCGTTGGGTATCAGCAGTGAATGTGAGATTTTAGATGTTTCTCTGCGAGAAATTTTACCCACGCTAGATGGTTTAATCCAACGGCTGGAAGCGGTTAGTCCACCCGGATTAAAAGTTTATCGTATTGATGATGTACCGGTGATGAGTCCACCATTACAAACCCTGGTGAAAAGCGCGGAATATATCATCACATTTGGTGATCCTATTAGCCGGGAAGATTTACAAGCTGCGATTGACCAAACCCTTAGCCAGGAGCGAATTATCAAAGTGATAGAAGGCAAACGGCGGCGTAGTTTGTTGGATTTACGCCCGCTGATTTACGACCTACAAGTGGATGAAGCCGGGCGGTTGTGGGCGCATCTTTCGACCGGGGAACGGGGCAATATGCGGATTGAGGATTTATTGGAGCATATGAACTTGGGGGAGATGTTTTATCGTGCGCATCGTACCCGGTTGCATTTGGATGACTATGCACACCACACTGCTGTTCGAGATCGTTTAAAAAAGAAGAAGGATGAATAATGCAGTTACAAATTTCTGAAGAAGTCCGCGCCGCTTTGGATGATAGTCGTCCGGTTGTGGCGTTAGAATCGACTGTGATTACACATGGTTTGCCATACCCGCAAAATGTAGAAACAGCGTTAGCCATGGAATCCGCTGTTCGAGAAGGTGGTGCAATCCCGGCTACGATCGCTGTTTTACAGGGGCAGATCACCGTTGGAATCACTCATGATGACATTGAACGTCTTGGTTCGATTAAGGATAACAGTGTGCGGAAGTGTAGTCGGCGTGATTTCCCGATTGCAGTTGGTTTAAAACAGGATGGGGCGACGACTGTCGCAGGGACGATGATTGTGGCATATGCTGCTGGGATCAAAGTTTTTGCCACGGGGGGGATTGGAGGGGTGCATCGTGGTCATCCGTTTGATGTTTCGGCTGATTTAATTGAACTCGGGCGGACACCGGTGGCGGTGGTTTGTTCTGGTGCAAAATCGATCTTAGATTTGCCCTTAACGCTGGAAACGTTGGAAACGCAAGGCGTGCCTGTTATTGGGTATGGGGTGGATTCGTTGCCAGCGTTTTATACAAGAGAAAGCGGTTTGCCAATTGATCAACGGGTGGATACGCCACAACAAGCCGCGCGGATCATCCAGGCGTTATTTGCCTTAAACTTGGGGCATGGTGCGCTGATTACAGTTCCTGTGCCTGTTGAATATGAATTAGATGGACAAGTTGCTGAGCAAGCGATTCAGCAGGCTGTTCGTGAAGCTGATGAACAAGGTATTACAGGCAAGCATGTTACACCGTTTGTGTTGTCACGTGTATCAGCACTAACAGGGGATCGTTCTAAACGGGCAAATACGGCGTTATTGGTGAACAACGGTAAAACCGCCGCGATGATCGCTGGTGAATTAAGCAAAATTGCACTTTAGCTTAAATCATGGAGCGACCAATTAGTATGCGGGATTTATCTCCACATGGGCTTGGCAACTTTTCACCAATTATTCACATTGTTGCGGCATACTAGCTTCTGATAATGATGAGTTAGGCAATCAGAGATGATCAACTTAGTTGGTGTTGGGGCAATTTTCATTGATGATATTGTTCAGCCAGATGGAACGACCCACATGGGCGTGCTTGGTGGTGGTGTGATCCATGCTATGATGGGCGCAGCAATTTGGGATGAACGCCCTGGGATTTGTGCGTTAGCTGGTTATGATTTGCCTGTGATGTTGCATGATTTTTTGCGCCAATATGTGGACATCACGGGGTTACACACGTTGGAGGTAGCGCAAGCCCGTGCTTGGCAAATTTTTGAATATGATGGAACACGCCGTGAACTCCATCGCGTTCAACATATTGAGCCGTTTATTAAAGGGGCGCAGCCTGAACATTTGCCAGCAGAATATCACCAAGCGCAGGCGTTTTATTTTCTTCAGGATTTTGCTGGTATATGGGCTTGGCGCAAAACACAAGCGTTAAAATTATGGGAGCCTAATCAGTTAGCGATGGATGACCCCAGCCGACGCGATGACATGCGTGAGGTTATGTGTTTATCCGGCGTGAAGGTTGTTTCTCCTAATTTATTGGAAGCGCAGTTGGTTTATGGTGAGACTCTTACACCGCATGAGTTGCTTATGGCGATGATCCACGACGGTGCGCCGTCAGCTGTTTTACGCATGGGAAAGCAAGGCGCGTTATTGATGGATGCCAGAGATGAGTTGTCGTATCATGTTCCAACTGTGCCAGGCGTTTCTGTGATTGATCAGACTGGTGCAGGGAATGCGTTTAATGGTGGGATGATTGTGGGCTTGATGCGGGGTAAGTCGTTAGCAGAATCGGCTGCGATGGGTGCTGTATCGGCTTCATTTTGCCTGGAGCGTGTTGGTGTGATTGTGCCTTCTCATGTTAGCCTATTTGAGCGAGATCGACGGTATCAGCAGGTGATGGATGGAATTAAGCAGATAGATTATTCCTCACAATAATTTATGCTTTCTATCGTTATAATACATCACGGCGACTGGTGTGCCGGGGGCGGGCAATTGTGGGAGTTGCTTGCCTATATAATCTCCAAAAATATCCTGCCTACTACGTGGCGACATGAATTTATACCAAATTTCGGTTTGAGGATTACCCTTTGTCCCAAATGTGTTTGCGCTGTTTAAGACTTCTCCGGTGATGACAATGCCATAGTTAGCCCCTCGGCGCAAAATGCGGATAATGTTCAAAAATGGGAATATAAAAAATAGCCATGCAATCCCTGTGATGATTAACAAAGGTGGGGAAATGATAATAGGTATAGCATGACGGGGATTTTCTGGATCATAGAAAATATCAACGGATTTCCCTATCGTCAGGGTCTCTGCTATAAAATCCGGTATACTGCTGGTGGCTTCAATTGGACGGTTACGTTCAATAAAACTTACTTGAACGGTTGTAAACGTCAGTTCTATGTCTTGTAAAAATTCGTTGTTTATTGGGGCATTAGGTGTTAGAGCAATAACTTGCCCGCGTGTCTGCTGTCCATTTAGTAGCAAGTTAAAGTCAAGGATTTCTCGCCAGATTAACGTGGTGACCAAGATAACAATCAATGCCAAGATGGCAACTATAGCATTAAAGATAATGGCAAAGATGTTTCCAGCACGTGGGACATTTTGAACCGTTTTTTGGATTTTTAACAGGTGCTGATTTTTTTTGTTTAATAAAAAAAGGCGTGATTCTTTCATCAAGACCTCCATGTTGGGTATCAATACCCTTCCGTGAAGGGCAGCTGGTCGATTTTGTGCGTTGTGATAATTAGATTATGGCATAGAAAGACGAAAGGCGCACACCGGTGCGCCCAACGTATTGAGGAGAGAGAAGTATTTTACTTATGCTAAAACAGGGTCTTGTAACCTTGATTTAATCATCTGACGTAGGTGAAGTGCCCAATGGCGGATCAAATCCCAATCTCTGAAGTCACCTTCTTTGACTCGTTTAAGCCGCATCATTAAACGTGTGGCTAGAGGCAATTCTTCAGTATCTAATTTGCCAGCGAATAATCCTACATCAATCGGATGCAGCATATCTAATACAGGATCAATATAATGATAAACCTCATTATGATTTTCTGGCGTGTCGTTTTGAAGCGTTAAACAAGTGACAAAATAAGCAACTGGCTTACGATAAAGTGCGGCTTTGTGTTGCTTAACGAAGTTAACTGCTTCTGGTAACCACGCCCCCCGCCGGATAGGGCTACCAACCACTACTGCATCATATTTGTCTAAATCGCTTGGCGCGTTTTCGATTTCATATAGATCAACGCGGATATCATGGTCTTCTAACATCTTTGCGATGACTTCTGCCACATCAATGGTGGAACCAATTTTGCTAGCATAGGTGACTAAAATACGATACATTGTGGAAAACTCCAAAAATATTTTTTATTTAATTTCAGTGTAACCCGCTACATCAACGTGGGTCAATAGCATTGTGATGTTTGTCACAACAATCAATGATCTTTATCTAGAATTAAGTTATAATCATGGTGTTGTGTTAATTATACAAAAGGTTTTTGACAAAATGCCTAAAAAATTACTTGAAAATTTGCCAGAAATTAAAACCATTATTGAGCCGTTTCGGATTCGTTCTGTAGAAGCGCATGGGGGTACAACAGTACAAGAGCGCGTTTTGGCATTAGAGGCTGCTGGTTATAACCCCTTTTTACTACCATCAGATAAAGTGCTGATTGACTTGTTAACCGATAGTGGCACTGGGGCGATGTCTGCTAAACAATGGGCGGCAATGATCGCTAGCGATGAGGCGTATGCTGGCTCAAAGTCATTCGATAATTTTCAACGAGCTGTACAAGATATCACAGGCTTTAAGCATGTTATTCCCACACATCAAGGGCGTGCCGCTGAACATATTTTATTTAGCAATATCGTGCAAAAAGGACAAATTACGCTTAACAATACTCATTTTGATACGACACGCGCTAATATTGAATATCTGGGTGGGGAGGCGCGTGATTTAGTGATTGCAGAAGGCAAGCAACCCATGCACATCCATCCATTTAAGGGCAACATGGATACAGATTTGTTGCGCCAGACAATTGAGCGGGAAGGGGTGGCGAATATCGCCTTTGTCATGTTGACTGTGACAAATAACTCCGGTGGTGGGCAGCCGGTGAGCATGGCGAATATCAAAGCGGTGAGTGAGATTGCGCATGAATATGGCTTGCCGTTCTATCTGGATGCCTGTCGTTTTGCAGAAAATAGTTGGTTTATCAAAATCCGTGAGGAAGGGTATGCTGATAAAGAACCCATTGAAATCGCCCGGGAGATGTTCAGCTATGCTGATGGTTGCACGATGAGCGCGAAAAAAGATGGTATGGCGAATATTGGTGGTTTTTTGGCGTTGAATGACGATGACTTGGCAATGCGTTGTCGTAATTTGTTGATCTTAACAGAGGGGTTCCCCACGTATGGCGGCTTAGCGGGGTATGATATGGAAGCGATAGCTGTTGGGCTGTATGAAGCCCTAGAGCCGGACTATTTGCGCTATCGTATTCGCTCAATTGCCTATCTGGCAGATAAAATTACGGCGGCGGGCGTGCCTATTGTTCAACCGCCAGGCGGGCATGCGGTCTACCTTGATGCTCGTGCCATGTTACCGCATATCCCTGATTCACATTATCCGGCTTGGGCATTGTGTAATGCGCTCTATCTACTGGGCGGTGTACGCGGGGTAGAGATTGGGTCGGTTATGTTTGGGATGCAGCCAGATGGAACAGAAAAGCCCGCTCCAATGGATTTAGTGCGGTTGGCTTTTCCTCGCCGAGTTTATACACAAAGCCATGTGGACTATTTGGCAGAGATCATCATCATGCTTTATGAACGACGAGAGGCGATAAGCGGGTATCGTATTGTGGAGCAAGCCCCGGTTTTACGTCATTTTACGGTCAAGATGGCACCGCTTTGAGATTGTTAGGTTGTTAGGGCTTATTGATTTTTTGCGCTAGTCGTTGGATATAACGATCTAGGTCGATAATAAAGCGGATATGTTCGCCTTCGCCAATTAATTCATGCTCATCCCATGCGCGGACGATGAACATAACCTTACGGCGATCAACACCCGTGACTTCTGCTTCTGCACGGACTTGTTTACCGAGAGGTGTTGCGGCTAAGTGCTTAACGTGGATGTCAATGCCGACGCTGGCTTGCCCTTCTGGCAGCAGTGGATCAATTGCTGCGACTGCTGCCCCCTCCATTAGGGCAACCATGGCTGGGGTAGCGAAAACATCAATTCCGCCGCTGCCCAAATGCCGTGCTGTTTTATCTGGCGTGACTGTTGTTTCTAGTGTGCCTTTGATACCGATTTTGATCTTATCCATATTATTATCCTTATGGTTACTCTTCCAGGAAAGAATTCTGCTTCCATTCATCAGGTAGTGCTGCAACGGATGTAGTCAGGTCGGGTTCATACACAGGTTTATTCATTTCACGATATTTGAGTGTGCCTGTAAATGCTTTCTGAATTCGGCTTCTGGCGATGTCAAGATAACGCGCTTCAATATCTGATCCGGCTGCACGTCTTTTTTCCATGATTGCTGCTGCTAAAGTCGAGCCAACACCCATATAAGGATCAACGACCAGATCATTTTCATTTGTCAGTGCCAGGATTAGACGTTTCACCAAGCCAATTGGATACTGACAGGGGTGTTCCGTTTTCTCCACATGGTTTGATTTTACGTTGGGTATATCCCACACATCGCCGGGGTTTTTGCCGAGTGGGTTGCCGGATAACTCACCCTTTTTGGGACCACGAAAGGCACGCTTGCCAGGGTATTTTTGCGGTATGCGCACAGGGTCTAAGTTGAAGACATAATCATCACTTTTTGTAAACCAAAGGATTGTTTCATGCCGCCCGGAAAAGCGATACTTCTCATGTAAACCATGCCCAAATGTCCATATGATGCGGTTCTTCAATTTTAGTCCAAATGACTTGAAGATGGGATACAGTACAAGGTCTAATGGCACCGCTTCTTTAGCAAGCCCTTGTCCTTCAATGTAATGCCCTACCTGCCAGCAGATTGAGCCAGTATCGGCAAGAATATCAACACAGGCTTCAATTGTTTCTTGTTGTTGCTCTAAGTAAATCTTTAAATCCCGTGTTTCTTCATATTCCTTGCCGACATTATATGGGGGTGAAGTT
>RFHA01000294.1 GCA_003696565.1 Chloroflexota bacterium | reverse complement strand
GTAAACAAATCTTGGGGATAATCTGCATGGAGTTATCCCCTTTATAATTCTAAAGTTTATATTGCGTAATCTTTATAAGCAGTGTATAAAAGGTGCTATAAGAAATAATCTATTACCATAAATTTTATGGAACAAAAAACTTGTTATTTATTTTTTATCTTATGTACAAAGTGTTATAATTTAAGAAAAGCTATTATCTTTTAGGAAGTTGAGTTTATGTCTGACTATACACAGCTCATTGAACAAATACCTCACCGTCGGACAGACCCTGCCTGGCTAGAGGAAAATCGTCAACAAGCATTTGATGCTGCCAAAACCTTGCTGCTAGATAACCAGTGGGAGCCAGCAGCAGATATATTGATTTATCTATTACCCGTTTTAGTTAAACATCCAACATTTAAGCAATGGGGTAGACTCACCGAAGCGGTTTTTAAGATAACACCATTTTATGCCTCTAATGGGTTCGATGGCGAAACAACCGAGCCATATGTTGGAAAGTTTATCTTTCAAAAAAGTGAAGCCCCCAAACAATTACCTACCAAAACCGTCAGACGCAAAAGATTATTGACGCACCACACACAGGTTTTAGAGATGTATCTCATGCTATTGGCGGCAAAATACTTTAAACATCCTCATGATTTAGATGAACGCCTCGTCCAAGATATACTTGAGTTTGCTCGAGCAATTAATGCCCCCCAAATTAACGCAAAGTTATATCAAATTCTAGCTTATATTTACGCCTACGCCGGTGAAGGGCACCATGCTATCCGCTTAGGCGAATTAGCCTATCACTACTATCAAGCAAAAAAAGATGACCTGGAAATTGCCCAGAGTGCGTGCGCTGTTTCTTTGGGATATACCAAGCTAAACCAACCACAAACCGCACAATCTTGGGCAGCTGTTGCAGCGGCAGCCTTTAAACAAACGCAATATTCTAACAAAAACTGTACGTAATAATTACTTTTTTCATTGTGTTTACTGATGATTAATTTTATAATTTGTTTAAGCTGTTTATTTAGTAAAGAAATTTCGTTATGATAAATGAAACCCTCATTGAGCAAATACCTGAAAAACGACAAGACGCAGACTGGTTAGAAGCCAATCGAGAAGAAGCCTTTGATTCAATTCGGTATCTAATTGAAAACAGTGAAACTTGGGAACAAGCAGCAGAAAGCCTGCTTTTACTATTACCAAAACTTGTTTCGCATCCGGATTTTAAGCGATGGGGACGTTTAACTGAATACGCCTTCCGGCACTCCCCTTATTTTTTCACTAACGGTTTTGATGGCAAAGCGACGATTGAATATGCGAGCGATTTCATCTTTCAAAAGAGTATCGCCCCCAAACAACTACCCACCAAGACCATCCGCCGCAAGCGTATCCTCACCCATCATACCCAGGTGTTGGAAATTTATCTGATTATTCTGGTTGGTAAATATTTTAACCGCGTCAACAAACTGGATGAAAAATTGGTACAAGAGATCATCGAGTTCGCCAGGATGATCAATCAACCAGATTTAAATGCCAAGCTTTATCAGATATTGGCATATATCTATATGTATCGTGATGATGCAGACCGGACGATTCGCCTAGGTGAGTTAGCATATCATTACTATCATCCAATCGGGAATCATCTAGAAGCCGGTCAAAGTGCCTATGTGGTTTATATTGGCTATATGATGAAAGGTGATTATGTCTCCTGCTCACAATGGTTATCGCTGGCAGCAGATGAGTTTGCTCAAACCA
This sequence comes from Chloroflexota bacterium, assembly GCA_003696565.1. GTDB lineage: Bacteria > Chloroflexota > Anaerolineae > Aggregatilineales > Phototrophicaceae > DAOTWY01. The sequence continues at coordinate 1,833 of RFHA01000294.1, read as the reverse complement.
ATTATTTGAAACAACACTGTCGTGTTTCATTGGCAAAATCCTGCATGTTGCTCGTCATGGAAAAATATGAAGAAGCGATACAATGGGGGATGGATGCCGCCAGAGAAGGGGATTTAATCGAGAATCAGAATTATATCGGGCTGGCAAATACATATGTTGGGCTATCTCATACGTATCTTGGGAATTGGGAACAAGCTGAGGTGAGTCTTTTCGCCGCTAAAGAAGCCTTCCAAAAAGTGGATAATCAAGAAGAATTAGCTCATTTAGAATTGAACATCGCTTTTTATGAAGCGCGGCGTGGTTGGCATGATTCTGCTCTCAATCGATTAGACCAAACATTAGCATACTTGGAAACATTACCAGAAAGTAATTGGCGCAAGAAAAATATTGACCGTGCCCACCAATTGCAAGAACATATTCGTAATAACACTGTTCATCAAATAACCCCAACTTCCGCCTGAGGGCGGAGCGTTTCCCGCCCCACCCTCATCAGTGCTGGCGTGCTTGTTAGCATTTTGGCGGTGTGGGCCAAGGTGGATGACCGAAATTCATGTGTTTCCTCCTTATGAGGTGTAATTGATCGACAATCACAGCATCTCATAAGGAGTTTTTTGTGTCTGTCACTTTTGGACACAAAACGGACACAAAACGGACTCATCTATAACCCACTTGCAAAAACAGAAATTATGTTCTAAAATAAGTTAAACATAAAGCGTTTGGGAGCATAACAACCATGCGTATTGTTATGGGATTTATTGTCATAATGATTGGATTAGTGTGGTACCACAGCAGAAAGCAAGAGCCATCTGCTGCGGCTATTCAAAAACGATGGCTAGAAATTGCACGCGATACAGAACACGATTACATACGGAACACGCCGTAAGTTGTTGTTTGGATGGGTTGATTTAAACAAGCACTCAATGCTAGCCCTAGCACACGCCGTAACTGAATAGGGTCTAAAATACCATCGTCCCACAAGCGTGCAGTAGCATAGTATGGATTACCTTCTTTTTCATATTTTTCCAAAATTGGTTGTTTAAAGGCTTCTTGCTCTTCTGGAGTCATATCTGGCTGTCCACTACGGATCAATTGATCGCGCTTAATCGTCAGTAATACATTGGCAGCCTGCTCTCCTCCCATCACACTAATGCGGCTGTTGGGTAACATCCACAAAAATCGCGGGTTATAAGCGCGCCCACACATACCATAATTCCCCGCTCCAAAGCTCCCCCCAATAACCACCGTTAACTTGGGCACTTTGGCATTGGCAACAGCATGGACCATCTTCGCGCCATCTTTGGCAATCCCCCCAGCTTCATAATCCTTACCAACCATAAAGCCGGTGATATTCTGAAAAAATAACAAGGGAATACGACGAGCCGTACAAAGTTCAATAAAGTGTGTTCCCTTTAAAGCAGATTCGCTAAACAACACGCCGTTATTGCCAATAATTCCAACCGGATAGCCTTCAATCCGTGCAAAGCCCGTCACCAATGTGGTGCCATAATTTGCCTTAAACTCACGGAACTTACTGCCATCCACAAGCCGAGCAATCACCTCACGCACGTCATATGTTTCTTTAAATGTCGTAGGGATAATGCCATAAAGCTCTTCAATGGGATAAAGAGGTGGTTCTGGCGGGGCAATATCTAGATCAATGCGCTTTTTGCGGTTGAGTGTTGCCACAATCCCACGGACAAGTTCCAGTGCATGCGCATCATCTTCCGCATAGTGATCCGCCACACCGGATTGATGTGTATGAACATACGCGCCACCTAATTCTTCCGCTGTGACTTCTTCACCAGTTGCCGCTTTGACCAAAGGAGGACCACC
>RFHA01000293.1 GCA_003696565.1 Chloroflexota bacterium | reverse complement strand
TTGTGCGTGTATATCGTTTACCTTTGCGGCGGTCTTTTACTAGGATTTTAAGTGGTTGATGCGTTAAGAACGCCCCCAATGCTGCGATACTAACCCCCAATCCTGCCCAGGATACTGCTAATAACATCCCTAGCAGAATCGGTTCTAATAAAAACCCCCATCCACCGTGTTGGGCAGGGAGAGCGATTGTTTTAAGTTTAACTTGTGGTTTGGCTTGCTGAGCTTGACTGGTCAACTGTTTCCTCTCCACTATTTTCTTGATCCACCGTTTCAGCACCGATCATAGTAATAATGCCAAATGCCCCCATAATGGCAAACAACATTGGAGCCATCACAGGCGCACCTCTTACAAATCGCTCAAGATTTACCCCCCCACTAGGTCCTTCTGGTAAATCAGCGTTGACGTGCAACCCCAATCCCAAAATCCCCATGAGGATCATACCCACCATCACCCAGAAGAAGATAAAATAATCCGCCTTAGTATGATGATGATATACTGCCATCAAAGTAGTAACGACAGAGCCAAACAGCCCAAATACAACTGGAATCCACACAAAGATATTTTCAAACTCTGTGCGCCCATGATCCAAAAATGCACTGAGCGTTGCGGCGTATAGCCCAAATGCCACTAGCCATAAAAATTGCCGTGTTTGGGGTAAGGGAGTTTTGAACGTCAATACACCTGGGAGCGTTAAAGTGCCGGTTTCTGGCTTGGTATCTTCTAACACAGCGATGATCGCCAGGATACCCACGCCAGCAAATGCTAATGGACCAGCAACCGGTGGTGCGAATACGAGCCAATCGAAATCGAGCCGCTGTGCGCCTAACCCTGGTGGCGGAACCGCCCGTGCCCAATGAAAAGCGGAACCGATCACACCGACAGCGACACTTGCCCCGGCTACCCCCATGACAATCAAGGTGGTTACGAGTGTGTTTCCCTGCCGAATTCGTAAAAACATAGCAAGCAGAAGAATCAAACCGGCGATTGGTCCAAAGAAAACTGGAATCGCTTCCATCGGTTTGACATCCCCACTGATTAGGTGTGCGAGATACGTTTCTACCCCCATGCCAATTTCGGTAAAAGCAACCAGCATCAAAAGCAGGTTATTCCGGCTAATTGGTAAGCGAAATGTCCCAATTCCCGGTAGCGTTTGTTCCCCCAACATATCATCCTCCGATACATGCCTAAGAAATTAATCGTGACGCTCCCCACGCCTAAAGGCGGGGGCTTCTGAGCCACGCTTGCGGCAACCCGCTACGTTTTGGCTTACGGACACGTCCTACCCGTTTTAATTTTTGAATTGCATAGATTAAAAACCACCCGCATAGATAAACGGGTGGTTCAATCAATCAGACGATGATGCTTATTCCGCGTTTTCTGCTTCTGCGATAAATTCACGGGCGGCATCAATGCCAGGGAAGCCTTCCGGGAATTCAATCGGCTCTAAACCGGCTTCTTCTAGCCGATCATTGGCTTCTTCTGCCAATTCTGCCATCTCATGCAAGATTTCATAAGCACCATGCCACTGTACATAATCTGCACCTTGCATCCACGCGCCGAATTTAGCGGTACGCCCCCAATGATGCCACAGGTTAAAATGAGTGTAATCGATGGGTTCATCAAACGGTGCAGCCGTGACTAAATCGTTTTCACGCAATGTTGCCATGATCAGGTCAGAAGCACGCACCCAATCGTTAACGGATTCCACGAGCGCGTCGGCATCTGCATAGAACGTGTCAACAAAATTATTGGAGTGGCAAGCCAAGCAAACCCCCTGCATCCGCGCGATATTTTCTAAATGACTGGGGCGGCGTGTGCTGATAGGCGCAGCCAAAAACCAAGATAGACGATCCCCAACATCATGTGTTGTAGCAGAAAGCCCAAAGCCGCTCATATGACACGTCGAACAAGTGGGTGCTGGCATATCCACCGTGGTTAATGTGCCGGGTTCAGCATCCCAATGCCAGTTATGCCCATCTGTCATGTAAAGAATCCCATGGGCACTTTGCTGATAAATTTCCCATTGGGGATGATCAGGACCGATGTGGCAGGCGTTACAAGTCTCCGGTTTACGGGCTTGTTCTAGACTGAATTCATGGCGGATGTGGCAAGCCGTACAATTACCGATAGAGTTATCGGGATTAGGTTTACCGACATCATGGCAGGTTTCACAGGCAAAACGGGTCACTGCTTCACCTTCCATAGCATGGAGTGAATTACGCGAGCGATCCATGTATCCCCCACCTTCCGGGATAGAGCGATAAATCTCCAAGTGTTCTTCATTCAAAACACCTGAACCAGCATAAGCGACATAAGCCGGTAATGCATGCCGACTTAAGTAGAATTGTTGCACTTGTTCCCGATGGCATGTTTCACACTGGGCAGTGGATGAATATGGCAACACCCAAAAATCCTCATCAGGATGTTGTACTGCGCCAGGATATTCTGCCTCAACCTCATGGCAATCTTCACAAGATACATTGTTAGCAAAGTGGGCACTCGCCCCATATTGATTAACAATGCCCGGCGTGTGATTAGTGTGGCAAACCACACATTCGTTAGCTGATTGTGCAATTTGCTGTGCGAGGATTGTATCAGTAGAGGTTGTCACATCGCCGGATGTCCAGGCGATAATAATTGCCGCTGCTACTAGCACAAACCCCGTAATTAATGTGCTTGTAAACAATAACCGTGTTTTGGATAGCATTACATAATCCCTCCTTGTCGTTGGTTGTATCGAGACTGCCACAAAATTAATATAACATGAGACAGCAAATTCTTCTTTGATTTAAATCAACAAAGATGGTGATTTTTGTCATAAAGAGCAATGACACTTAAATGACACTTATGTGACATCGATGAACCTGAATTTACGCTACTATTGGAGGTAAGTATTACAATAACCTGAGAGATAAAAAAGTGCGGGAACAACTGCTTGATTTAAAGTTAGCTTTTCCTGATTTAGATGACTACATTCTGCATGAGCTAGAAAAAATAGCCCATGTTCGGATTTTAGCACCACAAGAAGTGTTGTATCACTATGGGGAGGTGGCACGCAGCTTTTATGTTGTATTAAACGGTGCAGTGCGCTTAGTGCAATACAACAACAATGGCAGCAAAATTGTGACGCTCAAAATTTATGGGCATCATGATATTTTTGGCTTGTTAGCGATTAGTGGTGCGTATCGTCACCCTAACGAAGTCAACGCGATTTGTCGTAGCACGATTGCGGCTTTTGATGGCAAAGAAACCCGACATTTAATGATGCAACACCCCAAACTTGCATTGTATATTATGGACTTGCTTGTAAATCATGTTCATCATGCGTATGACCGGTTGAATCAAATGGCTGCGCAACAAGTCAGTCAACGGTTAGCACATGCGCTTTTACAACTGACAGATAAATTTGGCAATGTTGAAGAGGGATATATTTCAATTGATTTGCCAATCTCTCAACAAGAAATTGCTGAATTTGTTGGAGCCAGTGTGGAAACCATCAATCGTGTACTCAGTCAATGGGAAAAACAAGGTGTTCTTAAGCGATCACGGCAACACATCGACATCTTAGACTTTGCTGCGCTAAATAACTTACGTCATTAGCACGCTATTCTACGCCCACATGATTCGTTATAATATCCAACGGAAATAAGCCATTCTCTTGATCTACACGACGATACTTAAGTTAAGGAACGATGATGTTTGACCCAACCGAACACCCGCATAGACGTTATAATCCATTAACTGGTGAATACGTGCAGGTTTCGCCGCATCGAATGAAGCGTCCTTGGCAGGGTAAACAAGAAACGCCGCCACCAGATAACCGTCCAACGCATGACCCTAACTGCTATTTGTGTGCTGGCAATACCCGTGCTAATGGACAAAAAAACCCTGATTACACCTCAACGTTTGTCTTTACCAATGATTTTGCTGCTTTGCTGCCGGATGTGCCGCAAACAGAATATGACCCGAACCCACTGATGCGCATGGAAAGTGTTCGTGGAACATGCCGCGTCATCTGTTTTTCTCCACGCCATGACTTGACTTTACCTGAAATGCCGGTTCAAGAGATCCGCACGGTTGTGGATGTGTGGGCAGAACAGACCACAGAACTCGGCGCGATCTATGAATGGGTACAAGTCTTTGAAAACAAAGGCGAGATTATGGGGTGTAGTAACCCGCATCCACATGGGCAAATTTGGGCTTTAGACGCTTTACCAAACGAAATCGCAGCAGAAGATCGCAATCAACGGCTATATCAAGATCGAACACGCTCTGTGCTGTTGATGGATTACCTCAATTTAGAGCTTGAAAAGAACGAGCGAGTCATTATACAAAACGAGCATTGGGTTTTTGTTGTACCCTTTTGGGCAATGTGGCCCTTTGAAACATTATTACTCCCCAAACGGCATGTTTTGCGGCTGCCAGATTTAACCGATGCTGAACGTGATTCCTTAGCGGATATTCTAAAGCGCATGTTGACACGGTATGACAACCTGTTTGAAGTCTCATTCCCGTATTCAATGGGGTGGCACGGTGCGCCTTATAACACCGACGACAACCGTCACTGGCAATTACACGCCCATTTTTATCCACCGTTACTTCGCTCAGCCACGGTCAAAAAATTTATGGTCGGCTATGAAATGTTGGCAGAAGCGCAGCGCGATCTCACCGCAGAACAAGCGGCAGAGCGGTTGTGTTCTCTTAGCGAAATACACTATAAGGAAGCAACATCATGACTTCTCTAAAAGATATTGTGGTTAATGCTTATCAGGCACAATATGGCGAACCGCCCCAGTTTGTTGTGCGCGCACCAGGGCGTGTTAATCTCATTGGTGAACATACAGACTATAACGATGGATTCGTGCTACCCATGGCGATTAATCGCGCCGTATGGATTGCCTTTTCCCCCCGTGATGATTCACAAGTTGCAGTACGCTCGCTAGATTTCGATGACCCAGTTCAGTTTGATTTACAACATATACAAAAAGCCGAACCATCCCCTGCAGAATATATCAAAGGGGTGGCATGGGCTTTTTGTGAGGCGGGTTTTAGGATCAAAGGGTTACAAGGGGTGCTTAAAGGTGATGTCCCCATCGGCGCGGGGTTGTCCTCTTCTGCAGCGTTGGAATTGGCGATGGCTCGCGCTTTTGCAACTGTTTCTGAGATAGACTGGGATGCCTCTAAAATGGCATTACTAGCACAAAAAGCAGAAAATGATTGGGTTGGGATGAAATCCGGCATTATGGATCAATTGATCTCTGCAGCAGGTCAGGCGGGGCACGCGCTGCTGATTGACTGCCGTACGTTAGACCTTACGCCCACTCCCCTACCCAATGGCACGGCTGTCGTTGTGTTGGATACAGGAACACGGCGTGGCTTAGTGGAATCAGCTTATAATGAACGCCGTGAACAATGTGAAGCCGCTGCCGCGTTTTTTGGCGTATCTGCCTTGCGTGATGTGACATTGGAGCAATTTAAAGCGCGGGAAAACGAGCTTGATCCAATTATTCGCAAACGGGCACGGCATGTTATTACAGAAAATGAGCGCACTTGCCAGGCAAAAGATGCTATGTCTGCTGGTGATACAAAACGCCTAGGTGAGCTGATGATTGCCAGCCATATCAGTTTGCGGGATGATTTTGAGGTTTCTAGCGATGCACTAAACATCATGGTAGAAAGTGCGCAACAACATCCAGCTTGTTATGGTGCCCGGATGACGGGAGCGGGCTTTGGGGGGTGTGCTGTCGCCTTGATTGATGCGGCGCAAGCAGATGACTTTGTTCAACAAGTAACACAAACTTACACCAACCAAACAGACAACACACCAGCCTTATATGTCTGCCATCCCACCGCCGGCGCAGAAGTTATCCATTAAAAAAAGGGGCATTTTGCCCCTACAATATGAGCATGAACTGATTACCCTGTTGTTGGTTCAATGGGGGCAGGCAATTCGCCAATGACTACAACATGATGGCGAGC
>RFHA01000292.1 GCA_003696565.1 Chloroflexota bacterium | reverse complement strand
CTGACTGTTGATTTTCCGATGGCTCAAACCTGTTGTGGTCAACCGGCATTTAATGCCGGCTATTGGGCGGATGCCAAACGGGGAGCGGCGCACTTTCTGGATGTTTTTATGGATGCTGATGTGATTGTGACACCATCCGGCAGTTGTGCCTCAATGATTAAGCATTATTATCCCACTTTATTTGAAGGTGAACGCTTGATACAAGCGCAGGCAATCGCAAAAAAAACCTGGGAATTATCTGAGTTTTTGGTGGATTATTTAGGTATAACAGATTTAGGGCTTCACCGTCCGCCGGTGACAGTGGCTTTTCATGATGCTTGCCATGGATTGCGCTTAGGTGGGTTAGGGGAGCAGGCGCGCCAACTTGTCCGTGCTATAAAGGGGGTTCGCCTTACTACGTTGCCCAAGCATGATGAGTGTTGTGGTTTTGGGGGGCTGTTTGCTGTTAAAATGTCCAACATCAGTGGGGCGATGCTACAACGTAAAATTGAACAGATTCAATCATTGGATGCTGATTATATCATCACAGGGGACTGTGGCTGCTTAATGCAAATCAACGGCGGGTTAACCCGTGCTGGTAAACCGGCAAAAGTCATTCATTTAGCAGAATTTATCGCATCTAGTTTCGTATAAAAAGAGGTGTGTTATGGCAAGACTGTGTGTCAATTGTGGTTATGAAAATCGTGTTGGTATTGTTTTTTGTGAAAATTGTGGAGAGCCAATTGAGATTGATATGCGGCAACCTGTTAGCAGTACACGCGGTATTAGTCAATCTCTCGTAGAACATATAGATGATGACCCTGCTGATACTGTCCGCGTGGATGTGGATGCCGTCGTACAGCGCGAAGGAACGAGCGTTTTTGATAAACATATGATGCTCCGCTTAGAAGTTGATGGCTTACCAGAGGGGTTGTTGTTCCGCCCCTATGAAGGAAGAGATATGATTTTAGGGCGGCGTGACCCACAAGCCAACTATATACCAGACATTGATTTAATGCCTTATGGTGGGTATAGCATGGGGATCAGCCGCCGTCATGCTGTGTTGCATCTCTCTGGTAAGCGGTTAACAATCCGTGACTTAGGGAGCAGCAACGGCACATTTATCAATGGTACACAATTAGACTCAAAAGAAGCCCACCAATTGCGTGATGGAGATCGCTTGCGCCTGGGTAATATGGTCTTTACGGTTTATTTTGATGACTCGCAGCTATAGATCACAACGCAGGATAATATGCGATCCCAAGAGCAGCGGCAATAGCAACTAGCAACGGCGCGATGATCAAAGCTGGTAGAAAGTTTGCGATTCGTATTGGTTTGATCTCTAACATGACGATAGCCAAACCAATTAACAATACGCCACCGGCAGCAGTCATTTCATTCATCATGTCCGTTGTCATAAATTCTCCTGCCAGCGCGCCGAGTAACGCCAATCCCCCCTGAAAAAAGAACACCGTTAGTGTTGTAAACAACACCCCCACGCCAAAACTCGCCGCGAATGCCATCGCTGCAAAGCCATCCAACGTGCTTTTGATAGCTAATGCTTGGAAGCCTTCTTGTAAACCCATGCCATCCTGAATAGACCCTAACATTGTTAAAGGACCAACGCAGAATACCAAGCTTGCCGTAACAAACCCCGTGATAAAGCGTTCACGTGGGGAAAGCTGACCATCCTCTACTTGAACTTTACTGGAATCAACTTTGCTGGAATCTAACCCGCCAAAGCGCGCCTGTAACCAACCTGCCAGCCACTCTAACCCAAGATCAACTCGCAAGAGTTCGCCAATTAATACCCCAATTGCCACACTCAACAGCGTAATAATTGGATTGCCTGTTTGGAAGGCGTTTCCCATCCCCACTGTAAGCGTGACAAGTGCCAAACTGGTGATAATGCTTTCTTGCATCCGCTTGGAGAGGCGATTACCCACAATCAACCCTAAAGTGCCGCCAAATAAAACCGCGATGACATTTAAGACCGTCCCACCCAAAGCCTTTTACCCTTCTGTAATTAATTGTTCAAAATTTAGCCCCATTTATGGCGTGGCAGATTAATCTTCATGCCGCAGATAGAAGATTCTTCTGATGATAATCGTCTATAAGAACCTGTCAAGTTGGGCTTTAAGTGGTATCCATGGGCAACCAGACCGTGAATTGTGTACCATGCCCTTCAATGCTTTGCACGTTGATTTTGCCGTTGTGCATTTGGACAATCTCATGAGTGATTGCCAACCCCAAGCCGGTTCCGCGTGATGGTCCGCGTGTTTTATCGACCTGATAAAACCGCTCAAAAATGCGGGGCAAGTCTTTTTCTGGGATACCGGGTCCGTTATCGCTCACAATTAGTTCTACACCGTTTTGGGCTTCTCTTGTGCGGACTAATACACGTCCACCGGGCTGAGTATATTTGATAGCATTGCCGACGAGGTTGTTGAGTACCTGCACAATCCGGTCGCCATCCGCTTTAATGGGGGGGAGTGGTTGCACATCAATTTGCAGG
>RFHA01000291.1 GCA_003696565.1 Chloroflexota bacterium | reverse complement strand
TATGTCTACAAATGCGATCTCTTTTACAGAATTACTTGATAGAATGCAGACATTGTTTGTTCAATGGTATGGACCTATTCTTTATATACTGATTTATTTCTTTCGTCCTGTTGTATTTTTGCCGGCATCTTTATTGGCAATTCTTGCTGGTAATATTTGGGGAATGGGTTTAGGTTTTATTCTGGGGTTAAGTGCTGGCACACTTTCAGCTGTGTTACCATATGGCTTTGGAAGATGGTTTTCTAGCGATGGATTGGCAGTTTTTGAAAGCAAAAATTGGATTTCACATTTTATAAACACCATTCAAAAGAATCCGTTTCAAGCTGTTTTAACAATGCGACTACTTTACTTACCATATGACACAGTCAGTGCAGTTGTTGGCGCATTGCGAGTGTCATTTACGGCTTTTTTGTTAGCAACGGCTATCGGGAATATTTTGGGAACATTATCGTTTGTTGGTATTGGTGCAGCACTGGAAGGAGACGTTTTGAAAGGGGAAATTTCTATTAATCCTGTTATTTTTGTGCTTTCCTTTGTGCTTTTGTTGATTAGTATAGGGATTTCAAGGTATCTCAAATGGGGGAGGGAATCGAATGATGTATGACTTGATTGTGATCGGTGCAGGCGCGGCAGGTTTGACGGCTGCTGGGTTTATGGGGCGTGTTGGTGGTAAAGTAGCATTAATTGAGCGCAATGCTTTGGGCGGTGATTGTACATGGGTAGGGTGTGTTCCTAGTAAGGCATTACTTAAAGTAAGTAAAATAGCTCATAGTATCCGCACGGCAGAAAAGTATGGCATTCAGGTTAATACCCCTAATATTGATATGCCAACTGTTAAAATTTATGTTCAACAGGCTATCCAAGAAATTTATCAGCATGAAACACCAGAGGTTTTTGCAAAAGCCTATAATGTAGAAGTCATTTTGGGAGAAGCACGTTTTGTTGACCCACATACAGTGCAGGTCAATGGGCAACAATTAAAAGCCAAGAAATTTATCATTGCAACAGGTGCCCGTCCAACTATCCCGCCCATTTCAGGATTAGATGAAGTATCTTTCTTTACGAACCGAACGATCTTTGATAACGATCATCTCCCAAAGCACTTGCTGATTATGGGGGCTGGGGCAATCGGAGTTGAGATGGGACAAGCATATGCTAGGTTAGGTGCCCAGGTTACATTAATGGATGAGCGGTTACTTCCGCGTGAGGAACCAGAGGTTTCTAGTGTGATGGAAGACATCTTAGCACAAGACGGTGTTATGTTTATTCCAAGCCTAGTTGACTCGGTTGAGAAACAAGGGGAACAAATCAATGTAATACTGAAGAATGGGGATATGGTCAGTGGAGATATGTTGCTTGTGGCTGTAGGACGTACGCCTAACACTGATCTTGGTTTGGATTATGCCGGTGTAGCATATGATAAACACGGGATTATTGTTGATAAGTATTTACGAACAACTGTTAAACATATTTATGCTGTAGGGGATTGCACATCTGCGCCTAAATTTACACACTACGCAGGTTTTCAGGGAAGTATTGCTGGGAGGAACGCTACTTTACCAATTCTTAAAAGTAAAGGGCATGATCCGATCTTACCTCGGGTGATATTTACAGACCCAGAAGTTGCACACGTTGGTTTGAACGAAGATGAAGCACGCAAGATACATGGAGATTCCGTAAAAACCTTTATATTTCCGCTAAGTCGTGGAGATCGTGCTGTAGCTGAGGATGACAGACAGGGGTTCGTTAAACTTATTTATAAAGGTGGTGGATCGCTTCTAGGTGCTACGGTGGTTTCTGATAGAGCTGGGGAGATGATTATGGAATATATGTTTGTGCTTAAGAACAAGTTGACACTCAGAGATATTAGCACCATGATTCATCCTTATCCCACTTATGCTGATATAGTTAAGAAAGCCACTTCAACGTTAGTTATTGAAGAATTGTTTCGGGGATTTTCTGGTAGGATGATTAAGCTATTGG
>RFHA01000290.1 GCA_003696565.1 Chloroflexota bacterium | reverse complement strand
GGTCATTTTGGTTCACTCCCATTTTATACCACCGTGCGTTTATTTTATACGATTTCGGCATTTTGGGTAAATCAACTGCCCACACACTAGATGAATGTTTCACTTCCTAAGCGGTATCGTCTGAACCAACATCCGCCAGCTTCAACACACCTCACATTTTCTGACTTTTGTGGTCTGGCTCATTTTGTGGTAAAAATCGAACATCTTATTATGATGTTACAAAAGAATAGATTATGCCAAGTTATCGTTATAATAATCAGACTCACCATGTCCATTTAACCCACAACGCGGATGGAAGCCTTACCGCCACAGTGGACGACCAAACATATACGCTGCATGTCGAATCCACATCCGATGGCGGTTTACTGTTGGATTGGGGTGATGGGCGTGCAATTGCCCATATCGCCAAAGAAGGAGATCAACGATATGTCCACATCAACGGGCAAAGTTATCTGCTGACCGTCCCTCAACCACGCCGTAAACAATCTAGCAGTGACAGTGACCTAACCGCACAGATGCCTAGCCAAGTTGTTGATGTGTTGGTCGCGGTTGATGACATGGTCAAAAGTGGACAAACATTAATGATCTTAGAGGCGATGAAAATGGAAATTCGTGTTAATGCACCAACGGACGGGCGCATCAAGCAAATTTTGGTGCATAAGGGGGATATTGTGGAACGTGGTCAGCGGCTGGTGGAGTTTGTCACCGCGGATAAGCAAGAATAATCACCTGGTTTATCCCCAACATAAGAAGCCCATCAGAATACCCCCCAATTATTAGGGGAGGCATCCCATGTACACGGTACAGCATGTTATAATCGATAAGAGTTATTTGAGAAGAGTTAAAGTTAAAAAGGAGGCTGCCGATAATGGGTGGCATTAGTGCAATTTTAGGCGCAGTTGCGCTGCTTGGCTTCCTGGCATTTTTGGCTGGGGTGGGTATTGTGGTCGTAGCGGCATCACAAGGCAAGCCAGTGCGTGGCGGGGTGTTTCTCGCATTGTTTGGGTTGGTGTTTGGTCTGCTCATGAGCATCGTCAGCCAGGGCGTTGTAGTAGTCGAACCACAACAACGGGCTGTGGTGTTCAATACCCTTTCCGGTGAGTTAAGTAGTTCAGGTTTAACGCCAGGGACACACATTGTGATTCCAATTCTGCAGGATGCAACAATCTATGATGTTAGCCAGCAAGAATACACGATGTCTGGCATCCAAGAGGAAGGCGCACGCCAAGGAGATGATGCGATTGTCGCCCGCACCCGTGATGGACAAGAAGTGTTGATCGATGTCACGGTGCTGTTTAATATTGATCCAGAACAGATCAACTTGGTGCATGTGCGCTGGCAAAATCGCTATCGGGATGAATTTGTCCGCCCGACGGTGCGGAATTTGGTACGTAACCAAGTCGCCCGGTACAATGCAGAAGCGATTTATGGCGAAAGCCGCGCAACCTTAGAACAAGAAATTGAAGACTCAATCCGTGAGGAATTTGACCAAGAAGGATTGCAATTAACTGAGGCACTCATCCGTAACTTGACCTTTAGTGATGAATTTGTGCAAGCCATTGAAGAAAAAGTGACCGAACAACAGGCATTACAGCGTGCAGAGATCGCACAGGAACGTATCCGCATAGAAGCAGAGGCACAAGCCAACGCCGATATTGAGCGGGCGCGCGGTCGGGCAGAAGCTGCCATCATCGAAGCCAACGCACAGGCACAAGCCTTAGCTGTCATCAGTGAACAAATTGCAGCTAACCCGGCACTTATCCAATATGAATATATTCAACGGCTAAATGACAATGTTGGCTTGATCTTCTTACCATCTAACAGCCCATTCCTGTTTGATTTCGATAGTTTGCAGGACTTGCCACAAGCAAACCCGAACTTCACCGCACCAGAAGTCCCTGATCCAGTTACAGATGAGGCGGAAAGCGGGAACTAACTTGTTTCTCGCCAACGATAATTACAGCATACATCGGCGCAGACAAAATGTTTGCGCCGTTTAATTTTTCGCCCGGTGTTGATAATTGAAACACCTAAAAAGTAAGATGACCGACAACCACAACGCGGGCATCTCACCCGTGTTTCTACAATCGAATATTTAACGTTTGACATGCTGTCCCTATATTTGAGGTAAAAACGATATTTTAGTCTGGTGAATTTTCAACCAGAATTTTATACAATTTAACAGATAGTTGACCTCAGCGGGGGGATTTTTTACATCTTTTTACGATGATCTACGATATGTTTCAACAAGCACTTGATTCTGGAGCATCTCCACAGCAAGCCATAACCGCTATCCTGCAGGATAACCGCATACAACACATCCTAACATATGGGGGAGATAGCTGGGAAGATGAGACCGATCTTTATATCGCATTGGCAGACCTTCAGCTACAATATAACATCCTCCAGCCAGATATTCGCGATATGGCAATCCAAGCCATTGAAACCGTTTTAGCTTTCGATGATGCCGAGGCAACGTTTGGGCACAGGCAACAACTTACCCAAGAACAACGTCAATGGCTCATGCAGCTCTATGAGCATTTAAGTGGATAACTTGAGGATAAATACCTATACACGTAGCTTACGATAATATGGCACAGAGATGAAAATGACCAAAATTGCCATAATGACCGAGATGATGGTAGTAGATAATGGAACGAATGCAAATCGTTCATAAAATTTGAGGAAGCCCTCATAATCACCACGATAGACGAAGGTCACAAACCACTTTTCATTACGCAGCTCTGCTACAACAACCACCGGATCACCTGCATTGAGATAATAGTGGTCCACAGAACGTTGCCGCCAATTACCGTCTAAATAATCGGTGTTCAAAAAGGTCATTGGTGCATCATCTAGTTGAACCGTTAATTGGTCTTTGGCACGAGTGTTTTGGTGAGCGGTGCCGATTAACACGACACGCTCATCGGTCAGTTGTGGGGTTGTCGTTTGTGGTGTAAGAAAACGCGGCTCTCTGGCATCAAAATATTCTGAAAGCGCAAACGCCGCCGTGAGCAACAACAATACCCCAAACGTCACAAATGCCGGAACTAGCCGAATCACTTGGCGGCGTGTAACTGCCTGTTTTAACCCAAACCGCCATAATGTATAAGCCAAAAGCCCAAGTAATATCGTCACTACAATCATTTTGCATGATCCTACCCCTTCTCCTTTTATTATTCTTCAGAAGAAGGGGAAACAGTGCTTCTACACAATGATAAAGTTATTCAATACGCTAGTTTGCCCCATGAATGGAGCTAAATTCTAGCAATTAAGACCCACATTGATGGGGATGGATAGCCTTGCTAGGAGATTTATCTCTTGGCAACCGATTATCCATCTTTATTTTGGAATTGCATATGAGCGTCAGTTTACAACCGCTCTTTTTTTCTTCTTTTTACCGTTTTTAGTTTGATTCATCTTAGGGGTGGGGTCTTCTCCATTACGGAATGGCAAGTATAAATCAAGCCATTCTTTGTCATTATCACGGATGAATTCCTCTGCCTTAAGAACCAGATCACGGTTACCAATGAACAAGGGCACACGTTGGTGCAAATTATGCGGTTTTATATCTAAAATATCCCCCGCGCCATCTGAGGCATATCCACCGGCTTGCCGTGCAATAAACGCAAGAGCCTGAGCTTCAAACGTGAGGCGGAGCTTGCCCTGATAACCTTTTTCATCTCGGGTATCACCAGGATAAAGATAAACCCCACCTTGCAACAAGTTACGATGAAAATCCGCCACGAGTGAACCAATATAACGGTTTCCTAGTGGCTTGCCACCTTCGCCATATAGCCCTTGCAGCCATTTGACATAGCGGCGTACACCAGGATACCAATATTTTTCATAAGAATGATTAACGCTGTAATATTTGTGTTGATTCGGGATGCGAATATCTGGGTGGCTGAGTAAAAATTCGCCCACACTGGTGTCTAACGTAAACCCATGCACCCCCTGCCCAGTGCTATAAACCATCATTGTGCTAGACCCGTAGATAATGTATCCAGCGGCAGCGAGTTGATGCCCAGGTTGTAGCATGTCTTCCATTGTCCCTTGTGCGCCACTAGTGACCTTACGGAAGATTGCCCAGATTGTCCCGATTGAAACGTTTACATCAATATTGGAGGAGCCATCTAGCGGATCATAGAGTAATACATATTTTCCAGTGTCATAATGCGGGGGGATAGTCAGGATATCGTCGTGTTCTTCGGATGCCATCGCACACAGTCGTCCTGTATGGTCATTCATCTTAAAGATAATCTCATCCGCGAACATATCCAGCTTTTGCTGACGTTCACCATACACATTCTGCCCTTCTGTTGCCCCTAAGATGTTGGCTAATCCAGCGCGGTTAGTCTCCCTGGAGATTAATTTTGCCGCTAATGCCAAATCGTAAAGCAGACTGGTGAATGTACCCGTTGCACCTGGATAGTGCTTTTGCTGCTCGAAGATGTGCCGTTCAATCGTCACAATCTTATTCATGACAGGCTCCTCTAAATTCTATTTTTAAGGATCACTTTGTGCAAATTATAACATGAATACGCCAATAAATAAGCCCCATCAGGTAGAAATTGTGTCACAATACATAGAGTAGAGTAAGATACTGGCGAGGAGGAAAATCACAATGGCATACATCGTCCGTACAATCTATTTGGCAAACTTTCATGATGCTGTGGCACGAGTCGCTAAAGAACGGCGTAACCCAACAGATATGAACAGCTTGCGAGATGCCCTAAAAAAGCTAGAATTAGCGGATAAAACATTAGAAAACGAACTCAATGCCTATGCTGGCAAAGGTTTGCACGTTGTTGGGACAATCCGGCACGATATTCCAGAATATCCAGCAGATTTATTACTAACGCTCATCTTTGAGCAGGAGGAAACAACACAAACATGATGCTTCTTTTATGGTCAGCATGGGCAGGCATGCTTTTTGGCGGGTTTGCTTTCGGTCAATTGAACAGCACGCAAACACACCGCATACCTACTCCCCTGCGGATGGGGTCATCCGCTATGTTGGTTTTGGCAGCCTGGTTTTATCACCTGAGTCAGCCAGAGGTGCTGCATTTTTGGCTAGCAGTGGGCATGTCTTTGGGCTTTTTAGGTGATTTATTTATGGCAGGATTACTCATCAAGGGAGATCGACGAGTATTAGGTGGCATGAGTGCGTTTGGCTTGGGGCATATCGCATATATCACAGGGCTGCTGAACCACAACAGCCTGATGACTAACGATCGTTGGGTGATCTTAGGCATTTGGTGGATATTAGCGGTGGTTTTATGGTATTGGGTTGTGCTGCGTGGGGCACACGGTACGCCAAATATCCTACACTATGCGGCGTTGCCATACGCATTGTTATTGGCATCTACCACGGGGGTGGCATCTGGCTTAGCCATCACAGAGAGCGCGTTCATCCTTTTAACAATCGGTACAATCTTATTCTTACTGAGTGATTTGTTGCTTGCCGCAGAGTTGTTTAATGGTTTACATTTCAAGGGGATTGGCGATGCAGTTTGGTTGATGTACGGTCCGGGGCAAATGTTGATTGTGTTTGCCTTATATATAGCAAGTTTGTAAACAGCAGAGACTTCAATTTAAGCCATGCAACAATTAAACCAGGAACTTGTTGACAAAGAATACCCATGACAACATATTATTTTCAGCAAATCATAGTCGCCTTTTAACAATTTTGAGGTATACTACTATTATCTTGTTCACAATATGGAGATTAAGGTGTTCATTTCGCCTTAAAACGGCTTGTATGTTACCCAATAAAACCTCTTATTTGCCACGTTGCTATCACTGCTCGTTGGCATCTCTGCTTAAACCCCCTGCCTATCTCATCCAAATATTTGAGACATGCCATAAATACCCCTCACACTTTACGTGATGCTCCATCTTTAAACGTATAGTCTTTTTAACCAATATGGATGCTATCTCTACTTAAAATTGTAGCGATTCTTATATCACGCATCCAACAGTTAAATCTATTTATGATTCATCGATTTGTTATATCTCGTGTACAGATACGTTAATTATGGAGACATCATGTTACAAATTACAAACACAAAACCACACCATGCTTCTCAGCTTGCTAAAATCACCTATTGTGAATATGAGAATGAAGATATTTCTCAGTTGTTTCAAGAACACCAAGTATTGCGACATATTGAACGCTTTCCACAAGGGCAATTTGTCGCGTTGATTAATGGTAAGGTTGTTGGCTATGCCGTGACCATGCGAACAGGTCGTTCCCCAGAGGCTAAGCCACTGCCTTGGTTAGATGCGATTGGTGATATGACCCTACGTGCTCATAACCCACGTGGCAAGTGGTTATATGGTGTGGATTTTTATGTGCATCATGATTATCGCAAGCGTGGTATCGGCTCAGCATTGTATCGTGCGCGGTTTGACCTGGTGAAGCGGCTGGGATTAAACGGATTTTACGCCGGTGGCATGTTAATGGGCTATCCTGATTATTATCATAAAATGAGCGTACAAGAATACGCACAGCAAGTCACGTCTGGTCATATCAAAGACCCCACCATTACGATGCAAATGAATCGCGGGTTTCGTCCAGAGGGAGTTATTCATAATTATATGGAAGGCGACCCGCTTTATACCTGTGCCATGTTAATCGTATGGGATAATCCCACACTCAAACCAGCACGGTTACAAGCAGCATCAGCATAGATCAACATAAGATGCACCTTAAGAAATGAAACGCCCAGTTGTTGCATGGGGATCAATGTCACACGCCAATGTTTCACCGCTCCATGAATGAGGTACATAAGTTGCCGGGGGAATTTATCTCTTGGCAACCTGACAACACAGAGGCGTTTCGATGATTTTTCTAAAGGGTATGTATGTTAAGGTGCCAGTGAGTCAAAACCACTAATTTGTGCGGCAACCCACCCCACCGTGCCGTTTGCCGTTTGAACCTGCCACCATTCGATATTATCAGCAGTAGTCACTGGACCGGCTAAGATCGCTACATATTCCCCCTGACGCAAAAAGCCAATAGGGGTATTATTTGTGCCTGGCGCGGGGCGGATATTCAATTCCACTGATTGCACACGTAGCTGCTGACCAGGCTGGTAACGACTGCCTTCAATCACACCGGAAGGGGCTGGTGGCGGCGCGCTTCCCCCAGGTACTTCGGTGCCGGGGGTTACTTCTTGCACACGTCCATCCAAATAGGCAATAAACTGCCGTCCATCAGCAATCACTGCCACAGCACTACGGTCACCGTTCCAGGTAACGGACTGCGGCGCACTAGTACCAATCGGACCGGTCAAAAAATCACCGTTTTGGTTGATAATCCGCACGGCGGACTCGCCAGCTGGTCTACCCAAGGCGACAAATGAACCATCTCGCCGCTGAACCGCATGTTGAATCCACAATCCCCGACTAGAGCCATCTAAAATGACTTGCAAATTACTACCATCTACATCTACCACGCCAATGATGACACCATTAGCGGGGCTGTTGCCACTAACAACTACCTGCCTGCCGTCGATTGTCCACGTGCCATAATCAAAGTTTAATGCCGGTGGTTGAACCGTATCTGGTTGGTCTAATGATATGATGAACAATGCACCACGATCTTGCCCGGCTGCCCAGCCATCTGTAATATGCGCACGAACAAGCATACGCGAACCACCAGGCGACCAATGAATTTCAGTTGATTCATGCAAAAAGCTCCGCGAACCACCCAACAAACACCCCGGATGCCCCTCATACGGACAATCTCGCAAGACCGTTCTTACTTGCCCAGTCTGAGTATCCAGATAATGCACGCCATCCTCCGCAGTGGGGTTAGGATGCCCGCCACGGTTGCCATCCACCACAAACGCCAAATAGCGCCCATTCGGTGACCAAGCAACCGCACTGACAAAATAATCGTTTTGTGCTGGCGATGCCACCTGCCCAACATACGGCGAAAACGGTTCTGCTGGAATACTTTCACCAAATTGATCCCCAACTAAAAGCACCCCAGCCTGGTTTGTCCGCGCGAATCCATTCGGATTTGCCGGATTACGCGCATATAACACGGGTAAATATCCACCGCCGCTAACTGATACCCCCACCGAGCCATACGTCAAACCGATAATTTGCCCAACAGAAAACTGCTGAGTCGTCACACTAGTAAACGGCACATTACTAATCTGCGGAAACTGCCCAGCAGGAATCGTTGGCGGGATAGGTACAACAATCTCAACCGTTGGCGCGGGTGTTGGTGGGATCAACGTTTCCGTTGGTACAAATTCCTCTATGACATCATCACCAAAAACCGGTGTGATAATCCCTAAATCAATTGGCGGCGCGCCAGGCGTGGCGGTGATAAGCGTTGGGGTTACATCTAATGTTGGGGGCGGCGCAGTGGGCGTGGTGATGTCTGGGATTTGTGTTCTTAACGCCTGTGCCGTTAATTGAATTGCCTGCGTATCTGGCGTGGGGGTAGCCGCGGCTGTCTCTGTGGCAGCGCGGGCAGTCGCCGTCAGTGCAAATGCCGTTTGTGTCGCATAAACTTGTTGCGCAATTTGCGTCAAGTTCAGTTGTTCCGCTTCGGCGGTTTGGGTGGCAGCAATCGCAGTTTGCGTTGCCTGGAAGATGCGCGGGTCTGGTGTGCTTGTCAATGTGGGACGCGGTGTATTGGTATTAGACGGTGTTGGGCTGATTGTTGATGTGTGCGTCGGTGTAGGGGTTAACGTAGCCGTGTTGGTTGAACGAAACAACGGCAGCGCGGTTGGCTGCTCGGTAGTGGTTGGTTTGGGGGTGTGCGTTGGGGTATATGTGGCTGTCTGCGTTGGCGTAT
>RFHA01000289.1 GCA_003696565.1 Chloroflexota bacterium | reverse complement strand
ATGTTGATAAACGTTAGGACTTGTGCCAATCCGTTATATGCAAAGGCACAACCATCCCCCACCCCCGGATCAACCGGAATGAGTTCATTTAAGCGACGACGTAACTCAATAAACTGGCGATCTGCCAATGAGACAACTTCCAGCGCACCTTGTGCTGTGGCTTGCCCCACTGGGTTCGCTGTGCCTGGCTGATTGCAAACTTCAATGAAAAGATCAATCGCATAACGAACATTGAACATCGCATCATTAAATTCGGTAATAAGCGGGTTGAGCGTATTGTAATAAGCGGCTAAAAGTGGTTGTGGGATGTTGAAATTGCTCGGCTGTGCGGGGTAGGGTGTACAGCTTGCTCTACCAGTGAGGGCGGCATCTGTCCACATGGCACGAATTTGATCTAACGAGGGCTGTGCCAAATCCAGCCGCGCACGCATTAGCTCTAATGTGCCGAAATAATCATCTGCACCACTGCCAGCAGAAGGCACTTCATCAGCGATAATGCCATCAATAGGCAAATTACCCAACACCACGCCGGTAGGTAATTCAAGATATTGAAAAAACGCCCAGCCAAGTGTGCCTTCAAAATTGACTTGTAGCCAATTGCTATTGGCAGTACGCCCTAGAACATAAACGGTACTATTAATTGGCGCGTTTGCCAAAACCACATAGCCGGTGCTTGGACCAGATCGAATGCGTAGCCAGTCTGTCACTCGCGCTTGGATGCTGCCGGTGGCATTGGTCAAACCTGCGCGTGGTGCCTCCCATCCACCATAGGGGATGCTGCGTGGGTCTGCAACTGGCAAACTGTTAATATCCCCTTCCAAAATGGATAGGGTACTGGTGTGTATCCAACCTTCTCCACCAGCAAAATCAAACCGTAACCAGACATTATCTGCACTGCGCCCAGTTGCGGGGTCAATCACATAGCCTGCTTGAACACTGCCCAGGACTTCCGCGCCGATTGCTGGGATGATTCGGATATTCGCAATTTCGCTTGTCACCACAGCACGAACACGCCCTTGCGCTTGGTTTATGGCGAGCGGAAGCATCAGCAACATAAAACAGAATAAGACCAATTTTCGCATTGAACAAAAACCTCCTGCACATGCCCTAATGATAAACGATGTTAGGCATTCTGGCGAATATGACAAAAGCGTGATATTTCATACGATAGCTAACATCAATTTTACACATTAAGCATAAGAGGTTATCCCCAACAGGCACATGATTATTCATCCTTATTCTGGTCTTGGTCACGCTGTTGACGTTCGTGCTTATCTACCACATCTGGGTCTAGTGGCTTGGTAGGTGCTAAACTTTGGCGCATCCGTTTGGGCCACTCAATTTTTTGCGTTTCATCGTTGGGGGCATACTGCGGTTTATTCGTTGGGGCTGGCTTGTTCATTTGTTGTGTGCGCCGTTTTTTGACAGCATTCAAAGCCTGTGTTGCCTCTTTTGTGCCAATAAACTTCAGAGCAGCATATGCCATGCGGCGAACCTGATTATTGGGGTCGCTCAAGGCACGGCTAAGCGGCTCAATTGCCCACGTGGCTTTTAGTTGTCCTAAAATAGCGGCGGCATTCCGGCGGGCTTGCCACTCAGGGCTTTGCAATGCCCCCAAAAGCGCAACTTCAATCGGCGCACTTTCTAACTGGAGCAATGCCTGTGCTGCTTCCAACCGAATTTTGATAGGGCTAGTGGCGTTGTTGAACAAAATAATCAATGGCTCTACAGCGATTTTATCCCTCAGGGCACCTAACTTCTGAATAATCGTGATAATTTCATCGACATCACGGGAGGCTTTGAGTTGATCAATTAACTTCTCAGCTTCAGTGGGTTCATGTTTGATCAGCGGCAAATCCTGGGAGGGAAGTGTTTGATGGCGTTCTTGTTCTTGTTTTAAAGTTGCCAATGCAGAAACCATATTAGACCGTGCCTCTGGGTCGTCTTCAATATCTAATGCCGCTTCTAAAGCAGGGATGGCTTGATGCACCCCCAACGCACGCAATGCCGCTGCTGCCCGTTTACGAATCCCAGCATCGGGGTGTTGCAGGGCTTCTACAAGACCTTGTGTATTAAAATGTGCCTGGAGTCGCCAGATTGTGGGTTTAAAATTATCGCTCACGCTTTATGTTATTCTGCTCTTTGCCATTTCCGATACTTTATATTGTAACACTGTTCTATCTTTCTGTCCGGTGAAATGTTAACAGATCGCAACATGTTTGTGCCCTTTAACTGCCTTTTATCGCTATGTATAATCTGAAAGTGGTCGTTATATATCTGGGAGTGACTTGTGCCAATCCTCAAACCGGATGAGCTAGACATCATCAGCATCAGTGCCGAACAAACACGCCGGATGGGTATACGCCTTGGAAAATTATTGAGTCCTGGGGATGTGGTTTGTCTTTCTGGTGATATGGGTGCGGGTAAAACAGTCTTTGCGGCGGGTATTGGGCAAGGTTGGGGAACAACCCATCAAGTCACCAGCCCGACATTTAACTTGGTTCATGCCCATCGTCGCCAAGCAGATCATGTAATTTTCTATCATTTAGATTGCTATCGTTTAGAACGTCCATCGGATGCTGATTCAATTGGTTTAGATGATATTTTGGACGGGGACGGAGTGGTTGTATTTGAATGGCCCGAACGTATTCAACCCGTTTTACCCAAACATCGATTATGGATTACCTTCCGTGTTTTGGATGAAACCCGTCGCAATTTGATCTTTCAGGGCAATAGTCCGCGTTATGTCGATTTAATTACTCAATTTCGTGAATCAACCTACGGGGTATAACTTTATGCTGTTGGCAATTGATACGGCAACACACACTATGAGTATCGCGCTGCACGATGGGACGCAATTACTGGCTGAACAATCTTGGCAAGCTGGTAAACGCCAAACAACGGAACTGGCACCAGCTATTCAGCGTATGATGGCTTTATGTAAAGCAACAATGGCAGATTTAACCGCCGTTGCTGTATCAATTGGACCTGGCTCTTATAGTGGTGTGCGGGTTGGTGTGGCATTTGCAAAAGGCGTTGCCGATGCTCATCATTTGCCGTTGGTTGGTATCACCACGTTAGATACACTAGCGTATGGTCAGCCATATTTCCAAAGTGGTGTGGGGTTAATTACAATTGTAGAAGCTGGAAGAGGTAAAATCATTGTGCAGGCATATCGCTGGCGCAAAGGGATGTGGCATAGCCGTAGCGAACCCCGCTTAATGACTTGGCAAATGTTGTTAGATACAATTGACGGTGAAGCATATGTCACCGGTGATATCAGTCAAGACGCTTTGGAGCTGCTCGCCAAACATGACAATGTGATGATCGCACCGGGTGCGCATTGGTTGCGGCGGGCGGGATATTTGGCAGAATGCGCGCTAGAAAAATTACGCGCCGCCGGAGACGATCAATCTGCTTTTGCCCCTGCTAACATATTACCGATTTACATTCAGGGAGATATTTCATGATCTTGCGATACATGCGCCCAGGGGATATTGCCCAAGTTGTCGCAATTGATCGAGCCGCTTTTAGCATGCCTTGGACTGCTAGCTCATATGCTTATGAGATCACCGATTCAAAATATAGTCATATGCTCGCCCTTGAGGAACCAGTTCTCCCTAACAATGAGCATGATGCACGTGGCTGGAAGCGACTTATTCGCAATTTTCATTCAAGAGACCATGGGCGTATATTAGGCTACGGCGGGTTATGGTGCATTGCCGATGAAGCACACATCAGTACGATCGCCACACACCCCGATGAGCGCGGTAAAGGCTATGGTGAATTGCTGCTGGCGGCGATGATCCGTAAGGCGATTTATTGCCATGCTGCTTATATTGTGCTGGAAGTCCGCGTCAGTAACACGGTTGCGCAAAACCTTTATCACAAATATGAGTTTGATGTCGTTGATGTCAAGCCGGGTTATTATCGTGATAACAATGAAGATGCCTATGACATGCGGTTGACTTTAACAAAGCCTGGCGTAATAGAGCGGTTTAATGACCGGTGGAATGTTTTGCACCATCAAAAACATTTCCACGATTTTTATACACAGCGGAAACAGCGGTACTAAACTCCTAATTTTGCGACATTCGTCATCCTCCTACGGTTTGATAGGCAGATTGGTTATTTTAGGAGGTTTGTTGATGAATCGTCGAATTGGTCAACTTGTTACGTTTTTATTCACTTTGGCTGTCCTAGTGCTTTCATTCGTTTTACCCACATTGGCGCAAGATGACCCAGCCGAAGAGCTGGACCCTCTACTTATTGAAATTACAGGACAAATATCCTTCGCAGATGATGAAATCACCGTTGATGGTATCATTGTTGCACCAAGTAGCGCATTTATCCCTGCCACGCTTGAAGAAGGGGATTGGGTCACTGTCATCGGTTATCTACTGAATGATGATACTATTCAAGCTGTCGAGCTTATCATCCTTGATGGTCCACCAGAAGATGAGATTGACCCGGAAGTAACACCAGAACCAGAGACCACACCAGAACCGGAGATCACACCGGAAGCGACACCGGAGCCGGAAGTCACCCCAGAGCCAGAAATTACGCCAGAAGCTACACCGATTGTACTACCGGGCAATTGCGTGCCGGAAACACACCCAATCGCTAATCAGATTGCCAATGAATTTGAAGTCAGTGTGGAATACGTCATCAGTTTACACTGCGCAGGCAATGGTTTTGGCAATATCATTCGTGCGTTTTTAATCGCAGAGGAAACCGATAGCGATGTAGAAAGTATCCTAAATGCTGCCCACGCAGGTGGATGGGGACAAATCATCCGTGAAAGCGGCTTACATCCACGTGATTTAGCCCCTGGACGGGCAATTAATGGTCGTCCAGATCGTAACGAGGATGAT
>RFHA01000288.1 GCA_003696565.1 Chloroflexota bacterium | reverse complement strand
CATTTTGTATGTGTGCATCCTCTAATATCATATCATGTATTAAAAATAAAGATATAGATCATAAAAAACCAATGAGAAGTGATTTACACACGATTCAAAGTATCATATGATGTAAGTGTAGTATTCACAAAATTCAGAATATTTTGAACAGCGTGAATCACTACACAGCATCGTGTGTTTTGAGGGATGAGCAACATGATAACCCTCTGTGTGGAGCATCTGTTTGAGCGTGTGTGTACTGGTATAAATAAGCTCATCCCTCACACAACTGTAACCCCCTCCTTTGCGACGACGTTGGGCTTATAGCTCAACGTCTGCTTTGTTACAATAGCCACACAAATTTTTCAAACAAGGATGACATAACAATGCCTTATGTTCATACAATTCAATTTCCAGTCCGGCATTATGAATGTGATGCAAACGGTAATGTTCAACATGCTGTTTATCTGGGATATATGCAAGAGGCAGCGTTTGCCGGTTCTGCGGCTGTGGGTTATTCCGCTCAACGCTATGCTGATATTGGGTTACACTGGTTGGCATATGAAACTGATTTAGAGCATTACACGCCATTGCGATATGGCGATACAGTGACCATCAAAACCTGGGTGGCGGATTTTCGGCGAGTACGCTCCTTAAGACAATATGAATTGTATCGCGATAATGAGCTAGTTGCACGTGCCGCTACAGATTGGGTATTGATTGATACTAATGCCATGTATCCTGTGACAATTCCGCCAGAGATTATTGAAGCATATTCACGAGGAGAAGCTGTAACACAAGCCCCAAGACGCGATCCACTGCCCGCCCCACCACCGCCACCTGATCATGTATTCAGTGTTACACGCCGGGTTGAATGGCGTGATATTGACCCAGCACAACACGTCAACAATGGGACATATTTACATTATATAGCAGACTGCGCAGTACAGGTTGCCCAGCATTATGGCGTTGATCCTAGCAAAATCAGCACCCAACGATACCAAATTGAATACAAAAATGCCGCCACGCTAGGGGATCAGTTGACAATTAGCACCTGGCTTTCTAATGTAAATGGTTCACAGGCAATTCGGCACTATCTCATCAAACGTGAGGAAAAGATTATCACACGCATTCGGACACAGATTCATGGTGACAATTTAGAGGTATTTCAAGAAAACACAAGTCAAAGTTTATAAGTGAACGCCTAATAGACTTTGATCAGAATGCGCTTATGGTTATTCAGTCACATTTTGGCTGTGAGAGCGTCCTTGTAGCTGCCTGAGTTGCGCTTCTAATTCTAACCGACGTTGTGTACTAGCATCTCTGGCAGCTTGTAATGCACCTTGATACCCTGCCTTCAGCCGGTTATTGATTTGTTCAGCAGTTTCTGGCACAAACAGAGCGATAATGACCGCCCCAACCGTTGCACCAATAGACACCCCAAAAAGCCAACTTATAATCTTGCGCATTGAATCCACTCCTCAATTATCTCAATTTGATTATAGCGTGTTTTACGCGGTAAGATACAGTTCAAAATGATCAGGAAGGATTAAATGTATGGCTAAACAAGTTATCAGCACAGAAAACGCACCCGCCGCTGTCGGTCCATATTCCCAGGGGATTGTTGCCAACGGGATGGTTTTTACTGCCGGGCAAGTGCCGCTAATCCCAGGCACTAAAAACTTAGTAGAAGGGGGGATTCAAGAGCAAACACGCCAGGCACTTGAAAACCTCAAAGCAGTTTTAGAAGCAGCCGGTAGTTCGCTAGATAAAGTGATTAAAACCACTGTTTTTTTGCAAAACATGGATGATTTCGCTGCGATGAACGAAGTCTACGCGACATATTTCAGTGGGGATTTCCCAGCGCGGTCTGCTGTGCAAGTTGCCCGGCTGCCACTTGGGGCACAAATTGAAATTGAAGCGGTTGCCTTGTTGTAAAAAATAAAATGGAGGACTGATCGTTGTCCTCCACATAATTACTATTGCAAAGCGAGTGATTTGGTTTCGATGATATGTTTCGCCAAGCGGATGTATTCGTCGATTGGCATCGCGCCTAGGTCTTCATCAGAACGCAGACGCAAGCTCACCGTGTTATTCTCCATATCACGATCCCCTACGATCAGCATATGTGGCGTGTGTAGCTCACGATGTTGGCGGATTTTCTTGGTCATACGCCCTTTACTATCGTCCACTTCTACACGCATTCCCGCTTGTTTAAGTTGTGTGGCTACTTGCCGCGCATAATCCAGATGATTATCTGAAACCGGGATCAAAACCGCCTGCACTGGAGACAACCACATCGGAAATTCACCACCGAAATGCTCAATTAAGATACCAACAAATCGTTCTAGGCTGCCAAACGGCGCGCGGTGAATCATCACCGGACGATGGCGTTGATTATCCTCGCCAATATATTCCAAGTCAAACCGTTCCGGCAAATTATAATCAACTTGCACCGTGCCAAGCTGCCATTCGCGTTTAAGAACATCACGGAAGATAAAGTCTAGCTTAGGTCCATAAAAAGCTGCTTCGCCTTCTTCCACCGTATATGACATACCAAGCTGATCACACGCTTGCAAAATCGCCTGTGTGGCTTGTTCCCAAAGTGTATCACTCCCAACATATTTATCACTCTGAGGATCACGAATACCAACACGGGCACGGAAATCCGTTAAGCTTAACGAATTAAACACATATTGGATCAACTTAACCACATTGATAAATTCATCTAACAATTGTTCTGGCGTGACGTAAAGATGTGCATCATCCACCGTAAAGCCGCGCACTCGTGTTAAACCATGTAATTCACCAGATTGCTCATACCGATAAACCGTACCAAATTCTGCCAAGCGCACCGGTAAATCACGATAAGAACGCATGGCACTCTTATAGATCATGCAATGATGTGGGCAATTCATCGGTTTTAGCAAAAATTCCTCATCATCAACTTGAATCGGTGAATATTGGCTGTCTTTATAATAAGGATAATGCCCAGACGTACGATATAAATTCAGATTACCAATGTGTGGCGTAACAACTGGTGAATAACCGTTTTCAATCTGCACATCACGCAGCCAACGCTCTAGTGTATCCCGCAGGATTGCGCCTTTTGGCAACCAAAGCGGCAACCCCTTGCCAACAAGTGGACTAATAACAAACAATCCGAGTTTTTCCCCTACATTACGATGATCGCGGCGGCGGGCTTCTTCTAGTCGGTGTAAATAGTCTTTAAGGTCTGCCTCGGATTCCCAAGCCGTGCCATAGACTCGCGTTAGTTGTTTATTCTTTTCATCACCCCGCCAATATGCCCCGGCAACTGGCTTAAAGGTGATACTAAACGCTTTGGGATCAATTTCTTTGGTGTTTGCCACATGTGGACCGCGGCATAAATCGGTAAATTTGTTTTGAGTATAAATCGTGATCTTCTCGGCTGGTTGGGCGATTTGTTGCCCGTTTTCATCGACACGCCCATTCACAAGATCATCAATTAACTCTAATTTATACGGCTGATCCGCAAAAATTTGACGGGCTTCTTCTGGCGTAACTTCCCGGACGACAAAATCATGGTTGCCGCTCAAGATTTTTTTCATCCGTTTTTCCACCCATTTTATATCCTCTTCTGTGGGTGGCTGAGGAAAATCAAAATCATAGTAAAAGCCATCCTCAATAGGTGGACCAATGGCGATTTTGGCATCTGGAAAGCGTTCCAGCATCGCTTCTGCCATCACATGCGCCAACGAGTGACGAATGCGATAAAGTTTACTATCTTCATAACGTTCCATAGTATTTCTCCTTGTCGATCATTGATTAATTATCGTTAACGGATTGTGATTGTTCAACCATGATATTGATTGTTTGTATTGATTTTCAATCCAGATACATCACAAAATCCCTCCTTGATACACACAACAAAAAACGCGAGGGTGGTTGTGCCCTCGCGTTTATCAAACCTGGTGTGAATTAAAGCATTAATTATCATCCACCATCAGAACATCCGAAAGCACAACCGCCGCCACCTCCTGGGTAGCACGCTGACCTGTAGTAGTAGTTGTTGTTGTAGGGCTTTCTGTCACCTGGGTAAAAACGCTTTCAAAAATTTCCATGGCTAATAAGTTGTCAATCGTGTCCTCAATTGAATCACGATCTAATGAATCAACCAGAATATGAGGCGTATCCAACGCGACAAACTTAGCCGGAATCGTATCTTCAATTTGGCGGCTTAAATCATACGTCAGTTGCATTTGCCGTTGTAAATAAGGAATTGTCACAAACAAAGCCGTAAAAATCATGCCATCTTCCATCTCGACGATTACGTCACAAGCATCCAAATCGCCAGAGTGGTTTTCAATCCAGACCTGAACCGGAATTTGTACATTCGTCAACGCTTCAGCATCGGTCATTTCCAATTACCTCTCAAAACCTGTTTTTAATATCAATGCTTTGAGCATAAGCCAATTTACGCTTAATTGTCAAGCAGTCGTGATTTTATTCACTAGCAGTTGCGTCAGTCAGCACAACATATGCACCATCACGCACAATTTGTGCCACCGGTGGATGAATTGGATCACGATTTTCATCAAAACTAAAAAGCCCCAATGGACTTTCAAAGTTCTGTATTTGTGCGAGTGCATCTCGGATCGCAGAACGCTCAGTTGAATCAGCACAACGAATTGCCGTCCCAATTAACCATGCTCCAGTATACGCCTGTGCAGCAAATTGATCTGGTTGGGTCATATATGCTAGTTGATAGTTTTCCACAAACCAATCGCTGATGTCATTATTTCTGGGGTTTTCTCGATTCCAGGCAGCACCGGCGATAATGCCTTCAGAATTCACATCGGTTTGTAACAAAATTGCAGGGGCATTAAATCCATTACCGCCAATGATCGGTCCAGTAAAGCCTGCATCCCGAATCGCATTAATCGCCAAAATTGCCTCATCTGCTAAAGCAGAAACCACAAAAGCATCCGGTTGTAACCGTACCAAATATGGCACATGCCCAACAAAATTCTGGTCTGATGTCATAAAAACATATTCGAGAATTACACGAATATCATTATTATCCAACGCATTTCGGAAAATTGTCGCACCGTTTCGGGTAAAACTATCTTTGCCATCATACATCATGATGACATCTTCAATATCGTAATACTCTAATACTTGTTCTAGAACACCAGGAATAACCACTGCTTCCGGCAAACTGTTACGAAAGATATAATCTCCCATATCTGTGATTCCAACAGCGGTATTGCTAACACCTAAAACCACCAGCCCGGCATCCTGGGCAATCGGATCAGCTTGGAATGCCTCAGTTGAAAGAGTGGGACCAATCACCGCTAAGATTGTCTCATCTTCTGCAAATTCCGTCATAATCTCACGAGTTTGCTCTGGAGTGGCAGCGGAATCACGATAAACAACATTTAGCCTTACACCATCTCCAAAATAGCCAAAGTCATTCATTTCATCTATGGCAAGCTGAATACCCGCCTGTTGTGAATCACCATAAACCGCAATTGGACCGCTTAAGGCAAGCACTGCGCCAATTTCTATCGTATCAGGTAGATTTTGTGGCGTGGGGCAGGTATCCCACCAACCAAGCGGCGGGACAAATACATCATCCTGTGCAAAAACCGGCAAAACAAACGTCAATAATAAACATATATTGCAAAAAAATATCCATCTTTTTCTCATTGTGGTGCCTCCACTTTGGCAGTTAGCCATAAGAACTGATAGGGTTGCAGTGTGTAAGGTCTACCCAGATTGACCACCTCTTGCTTAATCAGGTCATAGACCTGCGACTTCAACCCATAAACACGAAATCGTGCCATCTCTAGGTGCTGCTCATATTCTGAAAAATTCGCCAAGATCAGCACGCCGGTCATCTCATGCCAGTGAATGTATCCTAGCACGTGCGGGTTACCTGTCTCAATAAACTGCGTATTGATCCCACTGAAAACAGGATGATCACGACGGATTTCCAATAACCGCTTTAAAGGTAAAAACACACGTCCTTCTAAGGTTTGAGGATCATGCCGCTGTGCTGCACGCTCCCAATCCATAAACGGACGATGCACCCAACGGCTATCATCCAACTTATTTTCATCCTCACGATAGCGATAATCATTAAGTGTCGCTAATTCATCCCCAAGATAAATCAATGGAATCCCACCAACACTGATAACAACACTGTATAGCAGCAAAATACGTTTGATTGCCAGATCAATCAGCTGATGATCACCTGCTTCTACTGCTGCTTCCAGCCCGGCAAGTGAAGCGCATGTTCCGTTAATGCGTCCATCTTTGGTCGTAGGGTTATAATTAAACAACAAACCACGCGCAAAAGACCCTTCAAATCGTCCTGTATAAAACCGATTGAGAAATTGACGATGATCAAAAGGATTCATCCACAAAGCTTGCGCGTCCTCATCCGCAAAGCTCCACCCAATATCATCATGCACACGCACATAATTCACCCAAGCACAGGTTTCTGGGATGCGAAAACGGTTCATCATGGCATATTGCAACAGAGTCACTTGACGAGTTGCCAACGCTTCCCACAGTAGTGCCATCAGAGTCGGGTTATAAGAGAGTGTACATTCCTGCCCAGCCCGTTCCCCCTGTCCGAAATATTTCTCCACTTCATCAGGGTGAACAATCGCTTCGGATTTAAACTCCATCGCAGGCGCAGCAATTTGTACTAATGCATTAAACGCCTGGATAATTACATGTGCTTCTGGCAAGTTTTCGCACGATGTCCCCATTTCTTTCCAGATAAATGGAACGGCATCTAAGCGTAACACTTCCACACCGATATTTGCCAAAAACAACATTTCGCCTAGCATCGCACTAAAAACCGCCGGGTTTCGATAACGCAAATCCCACTGAAAAGGGTTGAATGTCGTCCATACCCAACGATCAATTTCCCGGCGATAGGTAAAGCTACCCGGTGCTTGCTCCGGGAAAATTTCCCGCAGATGTTTCTCATATTGATCTGGTATCGTACGGTCAGGAAACATCCAAAAATATTCTTGATAATCCTCATCGCCAGCGAGTGCGCGTAATGCCCATTCATGCTCATCACTGGTATGATTGAACACAAAATCTAACGCCAAACTAATACCGTTTTGGCGAAGTGCCTTTGCCAGGTGAATCAAATCATCTATTGTACCAAGCGACGGATTCACCTCCCGATAGCTGCTAACAGCATATCCACCATCACTTTGCTCTGGTACTTTATAAAGTGGCATCAAGTGAAGATACGTTAAACCAAGTTCCTTAAAATATGGGATTTTTGACTGAATTCCACGAATATCCCCGGCAAAAAGATCAACATAACACACGCCACCAACCATCTGATTGGATTGAAACCAGGTCGGGTTTGCCTCCCGTTCGGCATCCAGCGCGTGTAGATCATCTGGACGATCAACATAAGCCTGAACGACCGTTCGTAAAATCGCTTCCAGATGATAAAAGAAAGAGTAATAATTTCCGTAAACTTCCATCAAGCGGTCAAAAGCGCGAGGGAAATGCGCTTCCATACGCTGCCAAAAAATGTCACGCTTTTCTTGTGAAACAGCTTCTAAAATCGGTTCAAAACGCGGTCTAAGGCGTTCTAAGGACTTTCTTGCTTT
The DNA here is from genome assembly GCA_003696565.1 of Chloroflexota bacterium. Taxonomy (GTDB): domain Bacteria; phylum Chloroflexota; class Anaerolineae; order Aggregatilineales; family Phototrophicaceae; genus DAOTWY01. The sequence continues at coordinate 8,155 of RFHA01000288.1, read as the reverse complement.
GCGATGCATCAACTATCACCAATCTGTTGATAAAATTCGTTCTAAAACTATTGAAAAATCCCCTGCTTATAATAAGCACTAGGGGATATATTTCTTTAATTTCAAATGATGTTAAGTAAATTATAGCGAATCGGGGTATTTTACTTCAAATAGAGGAACATCTCTGTCCGGCGGAACACTTCCAGATATCCATTGCTCTGATACACGTGCCAGCTATGATGCGCTTCTGGCACGTTTTCTATCTTGGTGTCCATTTTGGGGAAAGTTTTATGCACATGATATAGTGCTGCGGATGCTGCCTGATCCGAAACGCCAGGGCTGATGACAAAATGTGTTAGTTGAAATGGTGTTTGCTGAAAGACAACCCAACTTTCTTCGCCATCAGGCATCATGACCCGAATACCACGGAGGTTACCAGCATTTAACAAAGAGGCAGTTTCTTCTACCCAAGAAGCATTCCTCTCCCGTTGGTTTAGGTAATCTGGAATTTGATGGTCAGGAATAGGATAAACATCTAGCGCATCAAATTCTGGGTTTGGGGCAGGGTTTCCTGGTGGGCGGCGGATAATCAAGAGGGTACGGGTTTCCTCAAAACCGAGTTTTTCAAATAAACGTCTCGCAGGATCATTCCCCACAATCACCTCAAGTTGAATTAAACGTGCCTCATGTTGGATAGCATATTCAATCATTTGTTCCATAAGAAACTGTCCAAGATGACGCAATCGCCGATCAGGAATCACACCGAGACGTGTAATCCACCCACGATCTCCGCGCATCCCTAACATGCCAATGCCGGATTCTTCCCCATCACTATTCAAAGCCACAAATGAACCATCCAGATCAATATCATAATTTTCGACATATTCTTGCATGCGTTTGGCGTTCATCGGCATGGGGACAATATAATCAACACGTGCTTGGTTATAAATTTCAGCAAGTTGTTGGTAAGTATATTGACTAGCAGGAATAGCCCGGCGATTATCCGTGTAAATCTGTGCCCCCGGATAACGGGAGGGGGTTGGTTGGGTAGACAAAGCACGCTCCCACTACTCAGTTTTGATATAAGCTGTCACTTGTTCGGCAAATGTCCGGGTATTGATTGGCTTGATGATTACGCCATCGCAACCATAAGCTTGTGCTATACTGTGTGCTGTTGCCTCGGGCCAAGCTGTAAAAGCAATGATAGGAGTGTGCTGATGTTCAGGCTGCTGCTTAATAAGCGATATAACCGTTTGCCCATCAATATCTGGTAAACCTAAATCCAGTAGAATGAGATCAGGATGATTTTCAAAAACTGTGGTTAAACCAACTTCGCCATCTTGGGCTACAATCACCTGATAACCAGCATGTTTCAGTAGCTTAGATGCCATACGTGCATTTTGTTCGTTATCTTCAATGATTACAATCAGGCTCATGTAGCTAGTCCACTCAATATTATACGTTAGCAGGCTTATCACCGCCCAAAAAATAATTAATGGTATTTAGCAACTCATTTCGTGTGATGGGCTTAGCAATATAGCCATCACATCCTGCCTCTATAAAGCGTTCACGGTCACCATGCATGGCATTAGCAGTTAGGGCAATAATGGGAATATGGTCACATTTGGGGTTGGATTTAAGTTGACGTGTTGCTTCTAGCCCATCAATGTCTGGTAAATTAATGTCCATCAGAATTAGATCAGGTTTAAATTCTAATGCTAGCCTAACACCTGTTTGCCCATCAGGTGCTTCAATCATTTCATATCCACCACCCTTTAGCATCTTGCGAACCAACCGCATGTTCTGTGGATTATCTTCAACATACAAAATAACATGACTCATGAATAAGCCTTATAAGAATCGATGAATGTTAACTTAATTCATCCTTAATTATATCGAGAAACGAACCTCGGTCAAGCGAAGCCTTCTTAATGATCGAATGGATATGCTTCTGCAAGTTCTCCCGTTCATCATCACTTAACTCTTTCCCAGAAACCACTACAACAGGAACTTCTTGTAAATGCGGGTCATTTTGGAGTGTTTCTAGGATGGAAAACCCATCTACATCCGGCAACATTAAATCTAAAATAATCAGATCAGGGTGATACTTGTAAATTGCTTTTAACCCCTCTCGTCCATTGCGAGCTTCAATCACCTCATAAATACCCGCCGATTCCAACATCCGCCGCCCTAATCGCATGTCAGCCGGGTTATCTTCAATCAATACTACAAGATGTTTATGCGGTTCTTCTGTAATCTTTTCTCGCTTAGAAGTCTGTTTACGGATAACCTCTAACGGGGCATGACCTAGCGTTTCTACTACGTGGTCTACTAGCTTACGGGTCTCAAACCCGCCTTTTGTCCAGATTGATTCAGAGTATTTCTCCAGGACTTGGCGATCCTGCGCTGTCAGAGCTTTAGCAGAAACAACCACAACTGGAATGTGGGCAGTCTGTGGATCGCTTTTCAGTTTTTCAAGCAAAGTAAGCCCATCCATTTCTGGCATGGTTAAATCACACACAATGAGGTCAGGTTTACGATCAGCAATCACATCTAGTGCATCTACGCCATTGCGTGCCTCATACACACGATAATTTTTATAACTCTTGAGCAATCGGCGGATCAAACGTCTGTCATTCGGGTTATCATCTACAACAACAATGGTTGTAACTTGCTCATGTAGATGTTTCAGTGCCGCGCCAATCCCTTCTTGATCATCCATAACAGCATGGGATTCATCTATGTTCAGGTCAACGATATATTTATCGTATTGATCCCCCAAGATATGGCTTTCCGCTGGTAATGTATGCCCAGAAACATTCACAACAACAATTTCGCCCGGTTTGATAATTGAATCCGTGAACATCTTCTCTAACCCGGCAAAGGCGACAGCAGTCGCCGGCTCAACAGAAATCCCTGCCCTGCTAGCTAACTGACGCATCGCACGAAAAGTATCACCATCCTCAACGGCTAACATCACGCCATTATTGCGCTTGGCAGCTTCGTATAGTAGTGTATAACCGTATCCAGGATCACCCGTCGCCAAAACATGAATTAGCGTTTTGGGAACAACTGGCTCAGCTTGAGGTTGATCTCGCTGAAAAGCTTGTACCATAGGCGCGCACCCGGCTGCTTGAATAATTCCCAAACGCGGCATTGTATCAATCAATTTCATACGGTGAAGTTCTTCAAAGCCTTTCCACACGCCAATAGGACCAATCCCACCGCTCACCGCTTGAATATACCAATCCGGAGCTACCCATTTACCCGGTTGATCAGGATGTTGCTGTAAACCAAGTTGCTCAGCAATTTCAAAAGCTAGGGTTTTCATACTCTCTTTTGCGGGGATTGTCTTGGCACCTTTATCCATCAAAATCCCCTTACGTTGAGCAAATTCTGCCGCAACGTGTTTGGTCTCATCGTAAGTACCAGAGACTTTAATGACTTCTGCCCCATAAAGTGCAACTTCTCTCATTTTTTCTACGGGAACAAGGCTAGTCAGGAATAGCCATAGTTTGATACCAGCCCGGGCACAATATGCAGCATAAGCCACAGCAGCATTCCCGGTCGATGCCAGTACACACTCTTTAATACCTGCCTGCTTCATCGCCGTAACAGATAATGCTGCTTGACGATCCTTAAACGAGTTGGTTGGTTGATACCGCTCGTCTTTAAGATAAATTGGCGTATGGTTGAAAATGCGCTCATATTGATATAACCGATACAGTGGGGTAAACCCTTCACTCATCGTAATTTCTGGGTCGGGTTCAGCAATCGGTAATAGTGCGCTATACCGCCATAATGAGCGATGTGCAAAAGACAACGGAGCAGCCCATAAGCTAGCCACTGCATCATAATCATATCGCGCATCTAGCCAAGCAGACCCACATACTGAACAGGTTACAGCATATAAGTCTGCCTCTTGCTGATGACCACATTCCAAACAAACCACTTGATTAAAATATGTCATACCTGCTCTTCTTCTGCTGTAGATTCTGAGATCACCAAGGGCATTGTAAACCAAAAGGTGGAACCAACCCCAAACTCACTCTCAACATTAATAACACCATCGTGCATTTCAACCAATTGCTTGGTGATCGTCAAGCCTAAGCCTGTTCCGCCAGCTCGCCGAGTTGATGAACCATCAACCTGGCTAAAGCGTTGGAAGATCACACTTACCCCTTCCTCTGTCATCCCAATCCCAGTATCACGTACTGTGATAAGAGCCATATTATCCTCGGTCAAATTCAGATGAACACGCACACTACCAGACTCAGTAAATTTCACGGCGTTACTTACTAAATTCCATAAAATTTGACGTAACCGAATAGGATCAGCATACACGAGTGGAATCTCCCGTTCCTGAACCATTTCCAAGACAACCGGTTTATCTTTAACAAGTACCTGCCCGGTTTTAATCACTTCAGCAACGGATTCAACCAAGTTAACATGCTTGCGATCTAATTTCATCTCGCCAGCTTCAATCTTGGCTAAGTCCAGAATTTCGTTAATGATCGAAAGCAGGTGTTTACCACTATTGTAAATCGCCTCAACATCTTCTAACGCATCTTCCGTTAATTCACCATCAAGACCATCCAACAAGACCTCTGAATAACCAATGATTGAATTAAGTGGTGTGCGCAATTCGTGGCTCATATTCGCCAAGAATTGTGATTTAAGACGATCAACTTCACGTAGGCGTTCAGCCGTTTCACGTTCACGTTCTGCTTGTCTGCGTGTCTCCTCATAAAGACGTGCATTAACCAATGCTACCCCGATTTGATAAGCCAGAACTTCTTCGGTACGGATATCATCTTGCGTAAAGTAGTTCACTTCATCACTTTGTACATCTAGCACGCCCAGAAGTTCTGTACCAACAATGATCGGTACAGCCATCTCAGAACGGGTATCTGGTAGAAGCGGGTTAGGTAAGAAAGCTGGTTCAGTTGTCACATCGTTGGAAATAACTGTCTTTTTCTCTAAAGCAGCACGCACTACAACAGATTGTTTACGTGTTAAATTAATGCTATATCCTCGCTCAGTCATCTGTTGTCCAATTTTACCCGCACCGGCTGTTAGCACTAAACGATTGTTTTCATGATCTAGTAAATAGATATGAGCATGATAAAGATTCAACCGTTCTTTTGTCACATTACAGACTGTCCAAAGTAACGCTTGTGGGTCTAATGTACTGGCAACTTGTGCCCCAATTTCCGCAACCACTTCCATTTCAGTAGCACGTTTACGTGTAAGTGCTTGCTGTTTCTGAACCTCACGGAATGTTCGTGCGTTTTCCACCGCAACGGCAATTTGTGCGGCTAATGTCATTTGGACAGATAAATCTTGTTCAGTGAAATAATTCACCGCTGATGCTTGAACATCCAACACCCCAACAAGCTTATCGCCAACGATCATTGGAACAGCCATTTCTGCCCGTGTTTCTGGTAGCAATGGATTCGGCAAAAAGCCAGGCTCTTTTGCGGTATTATTCACAATCACACCTTGCCGATTACGAGCAACCCTTGCAACCAAACTTGCTTGGACATTAATCGGAATAGCGTGCCGCTGTGCCACCATTATGCGTCCAGCTTCACCCGCCCCAGCACGCAATACTAATCGCTTTCCGCTTTCATCTAACAAGTAAATATGGGCATGATAAAAACCAAACCGCTCTTTGGTTAAGTTAGTGACATTCCACAACAGTTCTTCAATATCCAAAATGCTGGTTGCCGCAGCACTCACTTGTGCCACCACTTCCATTTCAATCGCACGAGCTTGCACCTCTTGTAAAGAACGTGCGTTTTCCACCGAAACAGCAATTTGTGCTGCTAAAATAGACTGGATTTTTAAATCAGCCTCATCGAAATAATTCAGTTCATCTGCTTGAATGTCTAACACGCCTACAAGCTTACCGCCAACGATCATTGGAACAGCCATTTCGGCACGTGTTTCCGGCAATAATGGATTTGGTAGAAAGTCAATTTCCATCGCTACGTCATTGACGATAATCCCTCGGCGATCTCGAGCGGCATTTGCCACAAGACTGTGCCGATTATTGATCGAAATTACACGTTGCATGGCGACCATTCTTCGCCCAACTTCACCAGCACCAGCAACTAACATCAAGCGTTTCTCTTCATCATCCAGTAGATAAATATGAGCATGATACAGCTTAAAACGTTCCTTTACTAAATCGCACACATCGAACAAAAGTTCTTCTGTGTTCAAATTAGTTGATACCTCAATACTCACCTGTGCCACAGTTTCTAATTCTAAGGCACGTTCTTCTGCGCTTTTTAACAATGACACATTCTCAAACGTCACCGCTAATTGATCTGCCATTGCTTGGAAGAGTTGGACTGTCTCCGGTTCAAAAGCATTAGGGGTGTCATGCTGAATATCCAAAACAGCTACAACTTTATCTTTTGTTCGGAGCGGGATAGCTATTTCGGAACGAGTATTCGGCAATAGCTCATTAGGTAAAAAGTTTGGATCGGTTTGGGTATCTTGTACAACGACCGGTGCTTGAGTCATGATAGCTTGTGTCACTAGTGAGTGTCCATCTAAGAGTAGACGATGGGCATGTTCCATCAATTTGCGCCCAACATAACCTGTTCCCTCACGTAATTCTGCCCAAGCATCCGTCACAAGGTATATTTGAACATAATAAAAGTTAAAACGATCCCGTATGAGATTAACAGTCAAATTTAATAGGTCATCTAACTCACGAATCTGATTAGCTGATGCAGCGATTTCAGCGGATACTGCTAGGTCATTCGTCCGTGCTGCCACACGGCTTTCCATTGTGCTGATTAAATCACGTAATTGACGAGACATCGTATTAAATGATCGGCTTAAATCGCCAATCTCATCATCGCGGTAGCTCGTCTCCACTTCTGGAACATCCAACTCTCCCTGTGCCATTTTGATTGACCGTTCGGTCAACCGAACAATCGGACGGGTGATTTGAGATGCATAAAACACTGTAGCTATTGCGACAAATATTACACCACCTAATACCAATACACCCACCAGTGCTGTAACTTGTTGAACATCAGAAAACAAAACACTGGCATCCCGCATAGAAGCATAAATCCAAGAATAATCAGCCCCCGGCGGAGACAAACGTGTATAGTATACTAGAATGCCGTCCTCTGATGTAACCGAGTAAACAACGGTTCCACTTCCTAAAATTGCTTCAAGTTGTTCATCAGTAAATTGACCAGTCGTAGCAATATTAGCGTCTGGAACACCTGGGGCTTGTGTGCCATCCGGCATATTGAATAGCACAGTCTCGATCCCTGGTTCAAACCCAAATTGCAAATTGGGTTTGAACGTGTTGTATAAAAAATATCCATCTTCATTCAGTAAAAACACCCCAGCATCCTCACCAAGCGGTGAGAACAAATCAAATAATGTTTGGAAATAAAGATTGGTGACAATAACCCCCATTAACTCACCATCAACATAAATCGGCATGGAAAAATGCAAAATGGGAACTAAAGAACCATCATCTAATCTTAAAAATTCGCCATTCGGTTCACGAGCGAGTCTTAATTCAGAAACAAAATATGATTCACCATCTGCTGGCAGTTTGATAGCATTGGAAAAATATTCTTCACTTGCCCGGTCATATTGGATATTTGATACCTCACGGGCACGACTATTCACTTCATAATCGCGTTCAACACGGATATACTCACGACCAAAAGAGTCCAAATAGCGTATCTGATAATAAAAAGGGTAGGATTCATCCTGTGACGAGATATTGCTAACTGTGATAAAATTCAAAAAATCCTCAATAACCAACTGACGTGATGTCGCTACACCACGAGCATCATCATTTTTAATTGCAGTCGCTAATTGCTGAACAGCCGGCGAGTTAGTGAGATAGCGAATATCTGTCTCGGCACGTTGTAAAAACAACTCAAAATTTGATTTTACTGATCGAACATGATCAACTTCACTTTGTTGCACATTTTCCCGAATGTCTTGTGCCCATTGAAAAAAAACAATCCCTGCAATAATAAACACTGGCAACAAAGTCAGAAGCAGCGTATAAAATGTTAAACGCTGTTGAAGGCTTATTCGTTTGAAATTAAACCACTTGGTCATTTTTAAGTTTTCCCCACGCGCATCTTCACGGGCTTTACTTTTTTATTCTACGTTAAGATTG
>RFHA01000287.1 GCA_003696565.1 Chloroflexota bacterium | reverse complement strand
CTCAGTGCGATAAACGATGACGATCCAGCCATCCGCCGCATTGCTGCCAGCGTATTGGGTCAGTTGAAGCACGAGCCTGGTGTACCAGCATTGATACAGCATTTGGAAGATGATAATTTCTTAGTCAGGCGGACAGCCGCAGAGGCTCTGGGTATCATCCAAGCCAAAGTAGCCATTGATCCACTCATCCGCCTGTTGCATGTTGATGAGTGGCTTGTGCGGCGTTATGCAGCATGGGCACTTGGGCAAATTGGGGATACTCGTGCGGTTCCGTCACTTATCCATGCATTGCAAGACCCCAGTGCGGAGGTTCGCTTCCGGGCGGCTGAAGCACTAGGGACTATTCGCTCAGATCAAGCTACCCGCGCCCTTACCAAAGCACTGAGCGATCAAAATGAAATTGTTAGACGATTTGCCACATGGGCACTGAAACAGATTGGTACACCAGAGGCAATGATTGCACTCAGCCGCTGGAACAGTTAACTGTTATCTTAAGAAAGAGCCTGTTATGCCGATTATCTGTAAACAAAGTTTGCCAACAAAATTAATTCTGCCAGGGATTGTTGCGATTGTCGCTATTTTGAACGTATTAGGCGTGTTAAACAACCCGCCAGTTATTTGGGTAATCCTCATTTTAGTTATGCCCCTAACATTAGTAACCTCACCAGATTTCACGGTACAAGAAGATGGTTTGGTTGTACATTTTCCGTGGGGAAATCAATTTAACCCTTGGGAGACGGTACGTGTCATAAAAACACCGGTCAATGTGCGGATTTTTGCCCCGAATTTAAGTATGTTTAATTGGCTTATTGGGTTTGGACGCTCATCATTTGTGGTGACGCGCCTTGGACGCAGCAATTATGATGAGGCAGTTCAAGCTATTTGTGAACGCCTGCCCAAAGAGAAAATCCGCAAGACACGTTATTAATTGCTCATTCATGGTAATATGCATAGGGATAAATTCCGCACGCTCGTGTTTGGTCGCCCCATTCATAAGATGGATAGCCATTTATCCCTTAGCAATGTGGAGATGATCCAATTATCCTTAAAAGAGCATTATCCTACGATGGATATGCACATGATATAAAAATACACAGGAGAGTCGATGATTTTAAACGAAATTGAGTTGTATAACGAATTACCGCCGTTTGTTCAAACGCTTATTATCCGTTTCATTCAACTGATTTTAATTTTATTGCTCATCATTGTGCTGCGGCGAGTGTTGACCTGGATTGTGATACGTCCGTTACGTCGCCTAGTTAAGCGCACTAACTTTGATTATGATGACGTTATCCTGCAATCCATGATGACCCCTATGCGCTTGGCTATTATTGCCATAGCAATCTCAATCAGTGTGCAGATGTTTAATATTGGCGATGGCTTGGATCGCTTTATGGGCATCATCGCCCGTACATTAATCATCATAGCCCTATTGATGGGGTTATTCAAACTGGTTGATGTTTTAATGCCCACTAGCACACGGATGTCGCGCGTGACCGGCATTCAACTAGATGACCGGCTCATTCCATTTTTACGCACAGGGCTAAAACTAGTTGTGATCGCGCTGGGGATTGTCATTGTGTTGCAAGAATGGGGTTATGATGTCAGTGGGTTGATCGCCGGTTTAGGGTTAGGTGGTTTGGCGTTTTCGTTAGCAGCACAAGATACTGTTTCAAACCTGTTTGGATTTGCCGCCATCGTCAGCGATAATCCCTTTAAAGTTGGGGAATATATCAAAACACCGGATGTAGAAGGGATTGTGGAGCATGTTGGTTTGCGTTCCACCCGTGTCCGTCAATTAGATCAAGCCGTCGTTTATGTACCCAATAATAAACTAGCTAGTAGTGCTATTCTAAACTGGTCTCGTTTGAGTAAACGCCGCCTAGACTATGTTTTGGGCATCACCTATGATGCGTCTAGCGGGCAAATGCGTGTCCTGCTGCATCGCATCCGCGAGATGCTAAAATCTCAAGAATTGGTTGATCCTGATTCTGTTGTTGTGTATTTTGTGGAATTTGGTGCAAGTTCATTAGATATTCTCATCCGTTGTTATATCTATCTATCAGATTGGGCAGAGTTCCAGGCGGAAAAAGAACGCCTGCATTTGCTGGTGATGGATATTGTGAATGACCTGAATATGAGCATCGCATTCCCCAGCATGTCACTTTATGTAGAAAACTTGCCACCTATCACCAGTGAGTTTGACGTGGAAAAGCCGAAAAGTCCTAAGCTTTCCCCGCGTGAACAGGCATTGATGCATGGGCATGCGCTAGACGAGCCATCACAAGTTAAGGCAAACGAACCGGAAGAAGGCAACATCACCGGACAGCAAGACGAAGGCGATAAATAAGCAGCAACCCTAAGCAGCCAGGTATTCTAAACATCATCCTGCTGCTAGTTGATCAATTTGCCAGGGTTCATCATCCCGTCTGGATCAAAATGCTTGATTAACGCTTGCAATGCCTTAATCCCTAACTCCCCTTTTTCAGCCTGAAGATACGGCGCATGATCTATCCCCACGCCGTGTTGATGGCTGATTGTCCCGCCTAGGCGCACAATCGCCTCACTGGCAGCGGATTTCATGGCGTGCCAGCGAGCAAGCATCACCTCCTTATCTGGATGCAGCCGGAACACATAGCTGGTATAAATGCTAGTGCCATAAGGATATAGATGAGAGAGATGTGTAAACACGTGGATCGGTTCATCAAACGCTGCCATCGCCTCTTGAAGGGCAGATTCAATAGCTTGGATCATCCGAGGGGTTGTCGTCCAATCGGTCGCTGTTTCTAGGGTATCAACCCCGTAGCCTTTTTCCCATAATGTATTGCGTAGATAGGGGGTTTTAAAGCGTCCTTTACGCCAAGTTTCTCCAAAAATTTTACCAATCCCAAGATGTACACCACTGTGCTTTTTGGCAATCGTGTGAGTTCTGCGGATAGCTACCCGCCCGATGGCGCGCGTCCCGGTATAGCCATAAATTAGCATCGCCTTTTGATCTGTGATTCCGCGCCAGGCAAGCACACGCTCTAACTGGTGAATGAGAGACGGCTTACCAGCGAGTGCCAGGTTGGTCATCGTCTCTGTTGCAGTGGAAAGACGTAACATAGAAAGCGGCACCCGCGCCTGAACAATCTCTCTCACAGCAGCCATCCCATGGTCAAAGCTTGGGAAAAACACCGCATAAAAGTTTTCTTGTTCTGGCTGAGGAGAAACGCGCACCGTCGCTTCGGTGATGATCCCCATCCGCCCTTCAGACCCAAGTATGACTTCACGCAAGTCTGGTCCTGTTGCAGAAGCAGGATGTGCGGCAGGGAGACGGATTTCCCCCAGTGGTGTTTGAACAGTGCCACCGGCAAACAGCCGTTCAATCCGCCCATAATGTAGCGATTGTTGCCCACTGGAACGTGTAGCAATCCACCCGCCTAAGGTAGCATACTCAAATGATTGCGGAAAGTGCCCTAATGTCAAGCCACGCGCACGGAGTTGAGCTTCTAAATCAGGTCCATTGATGCCCGCGCCAAAGGTTGCTAGCTGTGAGGTGGAATCCAACGCAAGCAGTTGGTTCATCCGCCCCATGTCCACCGTTAACACAGGGGTATCACTTGATATAGGGTTGATATGCCCTGCGACACTTGTCCCCCCGCCATAAGGGATAAGGCGTACCCCTGTGCTTTTGGCATAAGCAATTAAATCTTTCACATCGTCATCCGTAAGCGGATAGGCGACTCCATCTGGCAGGGTATCAAGATGACCGCTGCGGAGCGCGACCCAATCCGGGAAGCTCTGCCCACGGGCATGACGGATGCGTTCGATAGGGTCTGTTGTCACTAATGGGTGTGCCGCCAATCGAGAGGGCGGTACGCGCTTAGCGATATCTGCGAGGTGCGCATCTTGGGTGGGCTGGCTTGCCCCTAACCAGCGTTCTAGGTGTGCATCTGCCCCTTTGGGTAGTGGATGATGGTGATTCTCATCCCCCCAACCGTTCCAACGTCTCATAGTAATCTCTTGCCTCTTGATGGTTAACTTGTCTGATGAATCATTTCCCATAATGTGATGCTAGCTGCCATCACACGTTGAGTTAATGCGGCGGCTTCGTCTACATCGCCGGCTTGTACATGAGATAACAACTCTGCGTAAAATGCTGCGGATGCCTGCCGCGCAACATCATGCTGAAAGTAATGCGTCTCTGCTAGGTATTCATAAAAATCAGCAAATCCATTGAGGATCAAAGCATAAATTGGGTTGCCGGATTGCACTGTTAAAGTATGGTGTAACTGCCAGTCATAATGTGCATAAGCGTGAGGAGTATCTGGCAGGGTTTTGTGCGCTTTTAATACAGAGATGAGAACGTGAGGCGCGTTCATGATGGCTAAGCGAGTATAGGATGGTGCAAGATCAAGCCGAACTTGCAACAAATTTGGCACGAAATCCGGCGGCAGGTCACGACTGTATTGCACAATACCATTTAACACGTTCAAGCCGCCTTCATGTAGATAGTTCCGCACAAGGGTTGATTTACCATGCTGAATGATTAACCAGCCATCTGCTTCTAGGCGACGGAGGGCTTCTCGTAATGTCGGGCGTGTCACACCAAGCTGAGCGGCGAGGTCACGCTCACCAGGCAAAGCAGTACCAACCGGATACTCACCGCGGACGATAGCAGTGATAAGAGCTTGCTGGGCGTGGTCAATTGGTCTCATAACGTGTTCCTAATAACTTAATTCCCCCTAAGAAGTTAATCACACATCTAACGTATGGGGATTTGTTCTCTCACATGTCGCTATATCATCAACTGGTCAGACCAGTTGATAAACTTATTATCGCATGAGATTTTAGTCCCTGTCAACAAGCAAAAGTTGCGGTTCATTACAGGATGCGGATAATCAGGGCAACCCTTATCAATCATAGAGTTATTAAGTGGGGGAATTATATGTCTAAGGTTTATACGGTTTTGACGCTGGTGGTTTGCCTCGGCGTATTTGGGCTTTCTGTTGTTTTGGCGGTGCCGGTGCCAAATTTAACGCTGAACGTTCCCTCTGCACCGTCAATTGGCGAAGCGTTCACCTTTACGGCGGTGTTTCAAAATACTGGCACAACGCCCGGTTATGGTCCATTTGTGGATATGGTCTTACCAGCGACAGGGGCAGATGGCAATGATGGCGTAACGTTTATTAGTGCACAATATCTGAGCATCCCATTACAGGCAGATGTGCAGACCTTCCCGGCAGGCGGATGTGTCTCGCACCCATTTGCGCGGGATACCAGCAACCAACGCTTGGATGTCTGTGGAACACCCGGCGATCAACTGGTGACAATACGACTGCCCTTTGGGTCATTTGTGCCATCTCAACCGCCAGTAGAAATTGAAGTGACAGCACAGATGAGCAACTTAGCGGATGTTGGGACGGCATTGGCTATTCAGGCACGGGCTGGGTTTGAATTTGGTGCAGACCCATTACGCAACCCTTGTTGTGATCCGGTTGTTGTCTTTCCGATTGAAGCGGATACATCATTATGGGGCAGTACGAGCTTTACCCCGGCATTAATTGGCGCAAGCAAAACCAGTACGGCTGAGGAACGCGGTACAGAAACAGCTGTTGGAGCTAATTTTGTATATCAATACACCATCAACATGAACATCCCAGACGGCGTGACGGTGAATAATTTCCAGGTGATTGATGACCTGGCGAATATGCTGGTTTTCGTCAGCTTGGACGATGTGCTTGTCAATGGCGTGTCAACCGGCGCGTATACTGCCACATTACCCCCCACCGGTGCCCCACAAAACCCACCCAATAACCACCTGAGCATCACCTTGACGAATCCCATTACTGGGACACTTGCCGACGACGATGTACAAGTCGTGTTTTCTTATTATGTGGCAGAGGTGGATGCAGACGGCAATCCAACCATTGATGTATCCGGCGAACGCTTGATCCAAAATACAGTTAGTGCAGCGGGGGATTGGATTCCAGCGGATGCACGTGATGATGCTTTTTCCGGTTCGTTACCTTGCCCAGTATGTGATGCGGCACCGCTTCATGCGTTGTGGGCGCGTGCGATGGCATTACAAAAAGATAGTGCGGTTTTTATTGATAACGGTGTGCCAGGTGTTAACCCTGGGGACATTGTGCAAAACACTATCGTGTTTCAGCTAGCGGATAACTTCACAGCGGCTTCATTGATAATAGAGGATATCTTTACCGATGGCTTGGCGTTTCATGATTCATCTCCTGGATGCACCCCAAGTTATAACATCACAGATTCTAACGGCACCTCCACAGGGGCATTTACAATTGGTAGTGATTTGACGATAACATCACCATTTGACGCACAGGGACGCACACAACTGTTGTTTGACGTTAGTGCTGCGTTGGGAGGTGGTTCTATGGTGGGGGGTAATGGTGCAGACGGTACAATCACCTATTGCACGGTTATCTTAGATGATTTCCTCGCGCCTGTCCCTGGTAACACACCCGGCGTTGACCTTGGGGATACCCTCAGCAATGAGGCAAATGTTCAAGGGCAATTGACAGGCACAAATCCAGGTGATCCGATTATTCCAAATTTTAGAGAGGAAACCGGCGCGGACTTGGAGATTGAAAACGGTGTTCCCTCCAAAGTGATTTATGCCGTGAATGGGGTGCCTTGTGGTGTGCCTTGTGAGCTAGACCCCGGCGATTTGGTGACGTATCGGATTACGTATGATTTGCCAACAAGCGATTTTGATGAGCTAACATTGACGGATTTCTTACCGCTTCCGGTATTTGCCATCAGTTCAATGACGTTTAATGACATAATCAGCGGCACTGCGCCGGGCGAAAACAATGCACAGTTTGGACCTGGCGATTCATTCCGTGCGCTTTCTGGCATTGTGCCAAGCGTGCTGATTGATTCTGTGAACAATACCGTGACGTTTGACTATGGCAGTTATGACCATCCCACAACAGTTTCTTCCACGATAGATATTCTGTTTACAGTGCGGACGACAAATGAGCCTTTTGCCCATGATCTGACATTGGTTAATCAATTGATGGCGAATGAACAGAATTCGTTTAATGTGACAGCGCAAGGTGTGGCGGCAACCGCGTTTGGCATCCGGCAACCATTTTTACGGGTGCGCAAAGGTGTTGTTGGCACAGATAACCCTGGTTCACAAATTGCGCCGTCATTACCGCTACCGTTTGCGCCGCCTGGTGATCCTGGCGCACCCTGGAGCGGGACGATCAATTCTCAACTTTTGGATGGCACCGACATCAACGCGGATGTGTTCAATGCTGATAATGGCGATTTAATCCGCTTTGCCATCATCATAGAAAATGTGGGGGATAGTCCAGAAGGCGCGTTTGACATCATCGTGCGGGATATTTTAGAACCAGGGTTTGCTATCCCACCCGGTGGAATTAATTTGACAGTACGGCGCGGGGATGGCACTGTGTTGAGTTTTAACGGTAACGAACTGGATTTGTTCAGCACGGGTATTGAGTTAGTTGATCCAAACGCTACAGAAGGGGTTTGCCAAACATATGACCTAACCAGTGGCGGCAACATCGTCGTATTGACCTATGATTTGTTGGTACAAACCGACACAGATGCCTTTGGTAGACTGACCAACACCGCCGGTGTAACACAATATACCTATGCAGACGGCTTGGGCGCAACAGCGAACTTTGTCAGTGATGGGCAGGTTTATGCAGATGGTGCGGATGTCAATGGTGATGCGCCAGCTGTCAATATTTTTGACCCGGCTATCAGTAAGATCGGCTTTTTATTGCCCGGTCAATTGGGTATAGAAGGCGAGCAAGTGGAGTGGATCATCACCATCACCAACCCCAGTAACGTAACGGGATATGATGTCACAATTTCGGATACGTTGCGTCCAGAGCTTCGGCTGGATCGTGTAGAGATCAGCAGCGGCACAGCAACAATTAACGGGCAGACGATTAGCGTGTATTTGCCGTCATTGGCTCCGGGGGAAGTGGTTACGATGAGTGTGTTTACAACGGTGTTGGTCAATTCAGATCGTATTGGTGAGATAGAGAATACCGTTTGTGCGTTAGCGCGGGATATGATCGGCGAGGAGTGTTATATTGGGCGTGTTGTCTCTACATTACCAGCGACTGGAGAAGGATTCCGCCGTGTGCCTTAAAAAGAGTGGATATGACACCCAATACGCAAGTCTTTGACCGACTACATGGTAAAATCATCGCAATAGTCGATACATAAAGGTGCGTTCTGTGGAACTACTTATTATCCTATTGTTGATGATTATCAACGGGGTTTTGGCGATGTCTGAAGCGGCAGTGATTGCCGCCCGCAAGGCACGGTTGCAGCAGCGAGCTGATTCTGGCAGCCATGTAGCAAAAATAGCCCTTGAACTAAAGGATGCCCCCGGGCGGTTTTTATCTACCGTGCAAATTGGGATTACGTTGGTTGGGATTTTGGCAGGGGCATTTGGTGGGGCAACGGTTGCCGATGATTTGGCACAGTGGATACGCCAAATTGATGCTTTAGCCGCCTCAGCAGATGTTTTATCTGTGGCGGTTGTGGTGATTTTGACAACCTATTTTTCACTGGTGATCGGTGAGCTTGTCCCTAAGCGATTGGCTATTCAATCACCGGAACGGATTGCGATGCTCATTGCGCCGCTGATGCAACGTCTGGCTTTTTGGGCGTATCCGCTGGTTTGGTTACTAGAGGTTTCTACCGAAGCGGTGTTAACACTTTTTGGGGTACGCCCATCAAATGATCCCCCGGTGACAGAAGAAGAAATTCAAGTCATGCTGCATCAAGGGGCGCGGGTGGGCGTGTTTGAACAGCATGAACAGGAGATGATCGCTGGTGTTTTCCGCTTGGATGATATTCCCACGCAGGCGTTAATGACTCCCCGCGCCAATGTAGTTTGGCTGGATATAAACGCGGATATAGATACCATCCGTCAAACGCTGGTGGAAAATGATTTTTCACGCTTTCCTGTATGTGATAAAACGTTGGATAATGTTTTGGGCGTGGTACGTGCGCGGGATTTACTGCGGCAGATTCTAAATAGTGATATGCCCGATTTACAGGCTTTGATTTTGCCGCCTATTTTTATTCCAGAAAACACTTTAGCCCCTGTTGCGTTGGAACGCTTTCGGGGGCATAAGGCACATTTTGGCATCGTCATTGGAGAATATGGTGAAGTGCAAGGCGTTGTGACGCTAAACGATGTAGTAGAAGCGGTTGTCGGTAAGATTGATGAGCCAGACGCTGTTCAACGTGAGGATGGCAGTTGGTTGCTTGATGGCTTGATGGCGCGTCGTGCTGTGGAGGATTTGCTAGGGATTGAAGCCTTACCTGGAGAAGGGTACACCACACTTGCTGGATTTATGATGCAGGAATTGGATGAAATTCCTCAACTGGCAGATATGGTTGAATGGGATGGCTATATCTTTGAGGTGATTGATATGGACGGCAAGCGGATTGATAAGGTGTTGGTGCGTAAAAATTTTGATGCAGGTTCTATCGCCTCCCAAAGTGCTTAAATCGCTGTTATGTTAACCTATTTTATGCTTCTTAACTTATAAAACTTTATCCGATTGCGGTTTGATTAACTGACGTGCTATCAGGTAAACTACAAGATGCGTATGAGTGTATCTTGAAGCCAAATTCGCATGGTGTTTGGTTTCGTTTTCAGTTGTTAGCTCCGGGTGGGGATTATGAGCAGCAGTAATCAACTCATAAATAACTGAAACGCTTCAGCCGGGGTAGACCTAGTTTAGGAGTCGGTATGGCTAAGAAACTCAATAAAGAGACCCTGCTCGACTGGTATCGCCAGATCGTGCTGATCCGTGAGTTCGAGGAAAAATGTGACGAACTCTATAGTCAGAAGCAGATTACGGGTGTCTACATGCATCTTTACAGTGGACACGAAGCCAGCGGTGTAGGCGCGTTAGCTGCCTTAGAGCCGCACGATCATGTGATTACCGCCTATCGCGATCATGGGCTTGCGCTTATTTTAGGGATAGACCCGAATAAAATCATGGCAGAAATGATGGGCAAAAAGACCGGCACAAGCGGTGGTAAAGGTGGTTCGATGCACCTTGCCTCACGCGAGCATAATTTTTGGGGTGGGTATGCCATCGTTGGTGGGCATTTACCACTGGCAGCGGGAATCGCACTAGAAGCGCAATATAATGAAACCGGTGCCGTTGTTGTTTGCTTTATTGGGGATGGAGCAACCAATAATGGTTATTTCCATGAAGCGTTGAATATGTCTGCCATTTGGAATTTGCCGGTTGTTTGGATTATTGAAAACAACTTTGTTGGTATGGGTACTCGTGTGGAAGATGCCTCTGGTCAGCCGGAACTGCATAAGCGGGCAATTGCTTATGGCATGAAAGACATGGGGCGGGTAGATGCACAAGATGTGCTGAAGGTTTATGAAACTGCCACTAAAGCTGTTGAACATGCTCGTGCTGGTCATGGTCCAGTATTGATTGAGCATCTGACATATCGTTATAAAGGGCATGGCGTATCTGACCGGTCATATGATACGCGCTTTGCTGAAGAATTGCATGAATACAAAACGCAGCGTGATCCGATCACTTTATTGCGTAATCATCTAACAGAGAAGTACAAGAATATTGAGGATGAGCTTCATGCTATTCATCAGGAGGTGAAGGATATTGTTGAACGGGCAGTGGAATTTGCTGAATCCAGCCCAGAACCAACTTTTGAAGATTTAGTGAAGCATGTGTATGTGGAATAGTTGGCTATTCACTGTTGGCTATTAGCTAAAAGCTAATGGCTTGTTCGTATTTGAGGAGAGTTACGAATGGCAAGCAAAAATTTACCAATGCGTGAGGCATTACGCCAGGCATTGCGTGAGGAGATGCTCCGTGATGAGCGGGTGTTCGTCATGGGGGAAGAAGTTGGCGCATGGCAGGGAACTCATCGTGTCACGGCTGGCTTTTTAGATGAATTTGGTAAAAAGCGCGTCAAAGATACCCCAATTAGTGAGATGGCAATTGGTGGGGTTGCGGTTGGCGCGGCGATGGCAGGGTTACGCCCTGTGGCGGAATTTATGACGATCAATTTCGCGTTTTTAGCGTTGGATGCTATTGTGAACCACGCGGCGAAAATCCATTATATGTTTGATGGCATGTTCAAAGTGCCGTTGGTTTTTCGTGCGGCTTCTGGTTGGGGAAATCAAGCAACCGCTACGCATTCTCACACGCCAGAGCCGATCTTTGCTCATTTCCCTGGTTTGTATGTTGGCTGCCCTGCCACCCCCGCTGATGCCAAAGGGATGTTGAAGGCATCGATTCGAGACGAAAATCCAGTGTTATTTACGGAAAGCATTGCCTTATACCCTAAGCCAGGTCCTGTACCAGATGATGACGAGTATCTTGTTCCGATTGGTAAGGGGGACATCAAACGGGAAGGCACAGATGTAACATTGATTACCTATGCGCGGGGTGTGGAGTGGTGCTTACAAGCGGCGAAGGAACTCGAAAAAGACGGGGTGAGTTGTGAAGTGGTAGATGTGCGTTGGCTGCGCCCGTTAGATACTGAGCTGATTTATGAGAGCTTCCGCAAGACGAACCGCGCCGTTGTGGTGGAAGAATCCCTACCAATGTATAGTTTTGGTAGTGAAATTGCGGCACTCATTCAGGATAATATGTTTGATTATATGGATGCGCCTGTTAAGCGTGTGAGTGCGATGGATGTTCCACTGCCTTATGCGCGTGAGATTGAATTGATGGCACTGCCCAATGCACAAAAAGTCGTGGATGCAGTGAAGGAGATTATTTAATGGCTACACCTATTACCCTAACAACCGATGGCTTGTTGCTTAACTGGCTCAAAAATGTGGGCGATTCTGTTAAAGCAGGAGACATCATCGCAGAAGTTGAAGCAGATAAGGCAACGGTTGAAATTGAAGCCCCGGCTGATGGGGTTTTGATTGAACAAAAAGCCGATATTGGCGAAGAACTGACTGAAGGTGCGGTGCTTGGTGTCATCGGTGCTGCGGATGAAGCTGCCGCGCCGGCTACCCAGCCCAAACAAGAAGCCGCGCAGGATGAATCACCCAAATCAGTTGATGTTGAACGCCCAGCATCTCAACCGGTGCCTTCCACTACCACACCAGAGGGGCGTATTAAAGCCTCTCCATTAGCGCGGCGGATCGCAGAAGAAAAAGGCGTTGATCTGCAATATGTTCCTGGGTCTGGTCCTGGTGGGCGGATTGTGAAGTCTGATGTGGAAGCATTTGATCCATCCAAGATGCCTAGCGTGTCATCCGCAGGGGCTGCCCCCGCGCCAACTGGCACATTAGAACGGGCGACTTATGGCAAATTGCCGGAAGGTGATGATGTCGAAATTATTGAAATCAGCCGGATGCGCCGTGCGATCGCAGATGGGACAATTCTTAGCAAGCAACAAGTGCCACATTTCTATTTGACAATTGCCATTGATGTTGAACCGCTTGTTGCGCTGCGTAAACAGATTAATGCCCAGCTAGAAAATGAGGGCGTAAAGGTTAGCGTGAACGACATGATCGTCAAGGCGGCGGCGTTGGCTTTGCGCAAGTTCCCCAACCTGAACAGTCACTATTATGGGGATAAAATCGTGCGGCATAAATCAATCAATATCGGTATTGCGGTGGCATTACCAAATAACGGCTTGGTGAATGTTGTGGCACACAATGCAGATAAAATCGCCCTAAGTGAATTGGCTAAGACCAACAAAGCGATGTTTGACCGCGCGCGGGAAGGCAAAATCAAGCCGGATGATATTAAAGGGGCAACCTTCACGATCAGCAATTTAGGTCCTTATAATATTGACCACTTTGCGGCTATTATCAGCACGCCAGAAGCAGGTATCTTGGCGGTGGGAGCTGCCAAACAAGTCCCGATTGTGAAGGATGACGGCACATTGGGCGTTGGCACGCGCATGAATGTCACCCTTAGTGTGGATCATCGTGTAAGCGATGGAGCAGAAGGCGCGCAATATCTTAATGAATTAAAGGCTTTGCTAGAAAACCCCATGCGCCTGCTTGTTTAATCAGCAACATAGGGGATGCAAATTCCCCTATGTTTAGACAACTGTCTCAAGTGTTGGGTCAACACGCCTTAGGGTATTCAATGCCTCATCCATGGTTTGTACCTGACGGAATTCCAGCCCGATGACTTGCATCATGATGTTAGCAACAAACTGCATCATCTTGTTTGTTTTTGGCATGATGAGGATTGTAATCCCTTGCTTGGGGTCTTTTTCTCGTTTGATTTCGTTAACCAATGTACTGAGGCTGCGGGGAATAGATTCAGCTTGGCTATAATCCACCAGAGCATGGACTTTGCCTTCACCTTGTTCTAACAGGACGCGGGTTTCATCGGTCATCTCATACAATTCTTCTGTTGTGATGTGCCCGGTCAGGTAGATCATCATCACACGTTTTTCAATATACCAGGAAAGATCATAAGGCATGGTTGTAACACTCTCAAACTCAATTAACAAT
>RFHA01000286.1 GCA_003696565.1 Chloroflexota bacterium | reverse complement strand
ACCGTCCATGTTGTACATGGTCGTTGGCCCCACAATCTTCGCCCCAAAGGGCAACCCCCGCAACCTTATATCGTTCGGGGTCGCAATCACATAGGTTGGATCGCTCTCTTTGTCCAAGCGCAGCCACCCCGTCCGCCCATCATTGTTAAGCTCATCATTGTTGTTAATCCGCAACATGTACCACAACGTCGGATCGGCTTCAGAACCCGTGATCGCCCGCCCCACCACTTCTAACGAGGTAACCTGTCCTCTCGTCACTGGGGTGCCCCTATCTCCTGAAGGACTGTTATATATGGTGAATTCTCCAGCATTTGACAACAAATTCAAACTAACCGCTTGATATGTCAAGGCGCTTGACAAGTCCGACAAGTCTCCCACTGTAAAAATCGGCGCACTTGCTAGCTTGTTCGTCACTGATAGGATGAAGGTGTGCGCTTTACCATGTGGATCGGTCAAAGTGAGCGTTAATGTTGTATTGCCATCGCTCTCAGCGCGCAAGATGAGCGTGCCACTCGCTTGGGATAGCGCCATTTCGTTCCCCGATGTGAGCTCGCCAACACCTTCTAGTTCCAGCGTTACGTTTCCGCCACCTTCTGAAAGAGCTAGTTGATATAGGGTCGTACCATCCACTTGATCGTCCTCGATGGTGTAAGAAATGCGCGCCTCCCCCTGCATGTTAATCGGGTAGAAGTTCTCCGATGAAGTTGTTATAGGATTGCCGTCCTCCCCAGTCAAGCGAATCGTGGGCGCTGTGTTCGGCTCAAGCTGCAAGCGCAAGCTGTTCGGTTGCGTTGTTACTGCGCCACTTACCTCCAAGCCAAATGTTATAAAAGTTTGGCTGCTCACCGCGCCTTCTGGCACACTGAAGGTGATGCTGCTGCTATCACATGTCACTTCCAAGTTGGACAAGCCACATCCTCCTACGATCGGTTTACCAGAACAACTAATTGTCTTTGAAGAATTGGATTCATCTTCAGGGCAGATGAGATTCAATACCGAGTCCGGCGGCACTCCCTCATAATTCACCGTGCCCTCAGACCCATCGTATACCGTCAACATCACGTCATTGGGATTATCAGGGTTCACTAATGACTCGCCATTTAACGATAAAGTCACATTTACATTAGATGTTGTTGCTAGTTCATCAGGGGATGCTGTTGCTAGTTCATCAGGGGATGCTGTTGCTAGTTCATCAGGGGATGCTGTTGCTAGTTCATCAGGGGATGCTGTTGCTGGTTCATCAGGGGATGCTGTTGCTGGTTCATCAGGGGATGCTGTTGCTGGTTCATCAGGGGATGCTGTT
>RFHA01000285.1 GCA_003696565.1 Chloroflexota bacterium | reverse complement strand
GTAAAGCTCTGTGGCATGATTCGCGGGCTAGACGTGCTATAATTACCCCAATTATTTGAACAAGTTTAAGGATAGAGACACTGTGACGACTGTGATCAATATTAAAGATATTGCTCAATATGTTGGGCAAAAAGTGACATTGCGTGGATGGGTATATAGCCGTACTGGTAAGGGGAAACTGCATTTTATCCGTCTGCGGGATGGTTCGGGGATTGTTCAGTGTGTAGCATTTAAGCAAGATGTGGAGGAAGCGAGCTTTGAGTTAGTTAAAACCTTAACGCAAGAGTCTTCTATTATTGTGCATGGTATTGTCCGAGCAGAAGAACGCGCCCCTGGAATCCCTGGTGGTTATGAAATTGGCATTGAACGGGTAGAGTTGATTCAGTTATCACAAGACTATCCGATTACGCCGAAGGAGCATGGAACCGAGTTTTTAATGGATCATCGGCATTTATGGGTACGTTCATCGCGTCAATGGGCGATTTTACGCATCCGGGCGACGATTGTTCGTGCGTTGCGAGATTGGCTGGATAACAACGGGTATTTGCTGGTAGATACACCGATTATCACACCGGCTGCTGGTGAAAACACAACATCCTTGTTTGAAATAGACTATTTTGGTGAGCCAGCCTACTTAGCCCAAACAGGACAGCTTTATAATGAAGCGAACGCCATGGCATTCGGTAAAGTCTATTGCTTTGGTCCAACTTTCCGGGCGGAAAAATCAAAAACACGTCGTCATTTGATGGAATTCTGGATGTTAGAGCCGGAAATGGCATTTTATTCCTTGGAAGACATTATGGATACTGAGGAGCAGCTTGTCTCATATGTGATTGAGCAGGTGTTAGAAAAACATCGCCCAGAGTTGGATATTCTGGAACGAGACATTAGCCAGTTGGAAAAGATCAAGCCGCCGTTTATCCGCATTAGTTATGATGAAGCAATTGAACGCCTTAAAAAGGCTTATGACGAAACGGACGACCCAGAGCAGAAAAATCTACTCAAAATTGAATGGGGCGAAGATTTTGGTAGCCCGCATGAAACAGCACTAGCGGAGATGTTTGATAAGCC
>RFHA01000284.1 GCA_003696565.1 Chloroflexota bacterium | reverse complement strand
GGGGCGATTCTTTGGGGGGTTGAGCGCGGTTCAGCATGGCAGCTATTGGCTACCACAAACAAGTTTCAATCGCGGGGGCGATTCTTTGGGGGGTTGAGCCGAGGAGCGAATAATGATCAGAAAATTTTACTATGGTTTCAATCGCGGGGGCGATTCTTTGGGGGGTTGAGCCTTGTCGATCCTGAACCGTATATACCAATAAGAACAAATGTTTCAATCGCGGGGGCGATTCTTTGGGGGGTTGAGCCATACATTCTCCTTGTTAATTCCTGCTGCATATTATGTTTCAATCGCGGGGGCGATTCTTTGGGGGGTTGAGCCCCGCTAAAAACTGAATTGGCCACATTCAGCAGCCAGTTTCAATCGCGGGGGCGATTCTTTGGGGGGTTGAGCTTTGTCAATCAGGACTATCAGGGGCTGAATGAATCGTTTCAATCGCGGGGGCGATTCTTTGGGGGGGTGAGCCGCGCGCGTGTCACCGGTCAGTGCATTGCTGAAAGTTTCAATCGCGGGGGCGATTCTTTGGGGGGTTGAGCCCTGAGTTTATTCGGGATGGAGTATGGGGACAGGTCGAGTTTCAATCGCGGGGGCGATTCTTTGGGGGGTTGAGCGCACCGGTGCAGAGCGAGGATGCGCCAGAGCTGGTGTTTCAATCGCGGGGGCGATTCTTTGGGGGGTTGAGCAATCCGTTTTGAATTTTATAGTCACTGGCCGCGACGCGGTTTCAATCGCGGGGGCGATTCTTTGGGGGGTTGAGCACGGTCACGGAGGTCGGTGTCGATGGGCTGGGTAAGTTTCAATCGCGGGGGCGATTCTTTGGGGGGTTGAGCGCGTTTCCTGCCGTCAATGTGAATGTGGTCACCGTGTTTCAATCGCGGGGGCGATTCTTTGGGGGGTTGAGCCCAGCGCATCCTCGCACCCGATATATACCTTTTCCGTTTCAATCGCGGGGGCGATTCTTTGGGGGGTTGAGCGCCGCTGGATTTGTGGCTGGACGACCTGCTTAACGTTTCAATCGCGGGGGCGATTCTTTGGGGGGTTGAGCTTATACAAGACAGGGCAATAAGAACGGGGATTAACGTTTCAATCGCGGGGGCGATTCTTTGGGGGGTTGAGCCCGGCGATTCGTTCATGGACAGCGACTTCCATGTCGGTTTCAATCGCGGGGGCGATTCTTTGGGGGGTTGAGCGGGGTGCAATTCAGTATTATCAAGTGTTTGATGTTGTGTTTCAATCGCGGGGGCGATTCTTTGGGGGGTTGAGCTCCAGAAAGGCCTGCGCGTCGAGTTATAGGAGGTAGATGTTTCAATCGCGGGGGCGATTCT
>RFHA01000283.1 GCA_003696565.1 Chloroflexota bacterium | reverse complement strand
ACAGTCGCACCCTATTCGATTCTACGAGTTTACGTTAAATTTAGAATCGTACAGCATTAACCATGTAGAGGAGATCGTGACGTGTTACCAGAGAAGCTACAAGAGATTATTGATGATTTTGCCTTGATGACAGATCGACATGAACGCGCTGAATATCTGATTGAAATTGCAGATCGCTTTGAAACGGTCAAGGTGCCAGCGGAAATCTCCACCCCACCCCACCCGGAAGTGAACCATGTGACCATGTGCGAATCAGATGCATACGTCTGGGCAGTTGATAAACCAGATGGCACACAGACATATTATTTTGATGTGCTGAACCCACAGGGACTTTCTGCCATGGCGATGAGTGTAATTTTAGGTGAAACACTCTCCGGGCAACCATTAGACGTTGTGGCACAGGTGCCTTCAGATATTGTCTTAAAAATTTTCGGGAATGAAATTTCAATGGGTAAAGGGCAGGGATTGATGGGTATCGTTAACATGGTCAACGCCTTTGCCAAAACCAAATTGCAAAACAGCTAGCAAATCACGGCTCAAATTAAAGCTCGCTGCAATCCCACATAAACCCACAGCGTCCACAACGTACCTTACAAGCTAAGCGGAACGTCTTATGACCGCAAGCAGGGCAAACTGTTGAAAGCGTGTAATTAGGCAACGGTGGTGGTGTGGGAGTACGGATATCATCGCTTTGTTCGGATTGATCGGGTTTGTCTTTCATGGAACACCTTGACCAAAAATCAAAAACGGAAACCGCATAAGGATTTCCGTTAAGAGGCGACGACCGGATTCGAACCGGTGAATGGAGCTTTTGCAGAGCTCTGCCTTACCACTTGGCTACGTCGCCAATTAGCTATAGTATAAAGTATCCTTTTATCCGAGGCAAGACTAACTTTTTATGAACGAGACCACACCAGAAACAGATGAAACAAAAAACATCCCAACAGATCATCATGATGATAAACCGGTATCAGAATCATTTGATGATGCTGAGATTGAAACAACCGACACAGTGGAACAAAATGCGCAAGAAACCACAGAGGTCATTGCAACCCTACCCATTGACTTAGATATAGAAGCGGCGTTAGCCTCTGTTTCCTCATTGAGTGATGTGATCGCAGAGCAAGAAGCACAAGAAGCGGCTGAACGGACTCGTCAAGAAGAAGCACAGCGACAACAAGAAGAACTACAAGCACGCCGCAGTGCTTATTATTTACCACGCCCGTCAATGTATACTTTACAACGCGGGCAGATAGGGTCTGTCATACCCGCATTGATGTTAATTGCACTAGGTGCTGGTTTGACTTTTGCGTTGTCGTCAGAACAAATATCCCTTTCTAGGGGAATGCTGACGTTAATTGCTATGGGCGCATTTGGTATCTTGCTGATTGCGCAATGGTTATCATCTGGTAGATGGGCGCGCGGGGCATTATTTGGCGGTATATCACTCATTTTCTTGGCTGGTAGCTTATATTTCCTCGCTCATAATCCCCCGGGAGCAGATGGCTACCCATTGTTGATAAGTGTTATCGGTCTGGCAGTGATTCTTAGCGGGATTCTAGCACCGCCAATTAGCCCGTATCAGCATTTTTGGGGTTTGTCTTTGATTGTTGCGGGTGGTGTATGCTATGGCGTAAATGCAGCAAACATCAACCTAGACGGTGCATCACCTTGGTTATGGGGCAGTGTGGTCATAGCCATAGTCGTATTATATGTTGTGCCAATAGCGATGCGCCGGCACGGATAGTTTATGATGCAAATCGCTATTGATGCTAGCCGAACAACCGTCGCAAAAGTGACAGGGACAGAGCGTTATGCCCTAGAATTAATCAGGGGTATTATCCAGCTCAACACGGAACATAACATCACACTTTACTTTCGGGATACCCCACCGCCGACCTTGTTCCCACCGTCTGAGCGTGTCATCTACCGCGTGATCCCGTTCCGGCGTGCATGGACACATATGCGGTTCGCAGCGGCGATCTGGCAAGATCGTCCAGATGTTACATTCGTCCCGGCACATACTCTGCCGTTTCTGTTCCCTGGCAAGGCAATCGTCACCGTGCATGACCTGGGTTATAAATTCTTTCCACAGGCGCATCCGTTTAAGCAGCGCGTCTATCTGGATATGACCACCCGCTACAGCGCACGCCGCGCCACACTCATTTTTGCTGATAGCCAAGCAACAGCAAATGACCTCACGCAGTTATATGGTATATCGGCGGATAAAATCCGCGTGGTTTACCCTGGTGTGACCCCGCCAGAGATCAATGCTGTGGATGTGGTGAAAAAATACAATCTACCAGAGCGTTATTTTCTGTTCATCGGCACCTTGCAACCACGCAAGAATATCAAACGAATTGTACAGGCATATGCACAGTATCGAGCAAACACCCCTACCCCTGTCGGGTTAGTCTTGGCTGGTGGCAAAGGCTGGCTATATGATCCTGCATGGGTGGAAGGCGTGCCAGGAGTGCATCTCACGGGGTACATTGATGAGGCAGATAAAGGCGCATTGTATCAGGGTGCAATTGGCTTGGTGTTTCCCACGCTGTATGAGGGCTTCGGCTTTCCAGTGGTGGAAGCAATGCACTGCGGAACGCCTGTCCTCGCTAGCAATACATCCAGCCTACCGGAATTGGTCGGGGATGCCGGGCTGCTGGTTGATCCGCATAATATTTCAGAAATTGCGGCAGGCATGGCTCAGTTGGAAGCTATGCCACATGTTAAACCAACACATCAGTTAGCAAAATTCACCTGGGAACAAGCAGCTCAACAAGCATTAGAAGGTTTTGAGTATGTGTAAAACTCCACGATTTTTGCTCATCCAACTGGCAGATATTGGTGATCTTGTCCTAACGACCCCAGCGATTCATGCGCTACGAGAAGCACATCCCCAGGCGCATTTAACCTTACTGGCATCCAGTCATGCCGCGCCCGTCTTGGATGCCAGTTTGGTGGATGAAATCATCACACTAGATCGCGCACAATTCAACAGCTCAAAGGCGATGCTCAAGCCCGCCAATCTCCGGCGCATCCTGTCACTTGGCAGTTATGATATCGCTATTATCTTTCATCACTTCACACTCAAACTTGGCACATTTAAGTTTTGGTTGATGACGCGCCGTTGTAAACGACGGATTGGCTTGCAGAACGGTAACGCCTGGTTTCTAACGGATAGCATCCCGGATGCTGGATTTGGTGCAAAACATCAAGCACAATATTGGCTTGATCTTGTCGGGCTAGTCGGTGCAAAATCAGACCCGCGCCCGGTCAACATTGCACACAGAGAATCAAAATTACTGTCGCCAAGTAAGCAAAAAACGGTGGTGATCCACCCCGGCAGCGGCGGATATAGTTTAGCACGGCGATGGGATGTCGAAAGTTTTGCACAATTGGCGGATAAATTGTTCAAAACTTTTGAAGCGCGGATTGTGCTGGTGGGTGGAATAGCAGATAGCACCGGTGCAGTCGAAGCGGCGATGCAATCCCCAGCATTGGACTTAGGTGGGAAAACCTCCCTACCGGAGCTAGCTAATATTATTCAACAAGCTGATTTATACATCGGCGCGGATAGTGGCGTAATGCACCTTGCCAGTGGAACAAATACCCCGATCTTAGCGTTATTTGGACCATCTAATCATCGTGCATGGGGTCCTTGGTCAGGTCAGGCGACCATCATCCGGGCAGATGTTGAATGTAGCCCATGCAGCTATGTGGGGCATAAAATTGGTTTGCGGGATGGCTGTGATGCACGCACCTGCATGCGCCTCATCCATGTTGAACAGGTTTTTAAGGCTGCATCCAATATCTTACGAGGTGAAATAGTGACACAACTCGGCGCAAACACACCCCCAACGCCTATCCAGCGCGATTGGCAACGCATTGACATCTTAGGCACTCCTGTTGATGGTATTACTTACACCCGTTGGTTAAAGTTAATTAGCGAGTGGATCGCACGAGGAGATCGTTGCTACCATGTTTGTACCACTAACCCTGAATTTATCATGATCGCTCGTGATGATGTAAATTTCCGCAATATTCTTCAGCGTGCGGATTTATGTGTGCCGGATGGCGTTGGATTATTATGGGCTGCAAAGCGGCAGCATACCCCCCTGCCGGAGCGTGTAACGGGTTCAGATGGTGTGCCAATTATTTGTGAACATGCTGCGCAGCATGGTTGGAAATTATTCTTTTTAGGTGCAGCCCCCGGCATAGCAGAAGCGGCTGCTAACATCATGCGGGCACGCTACCCAGGTGTGCAAATCGTCGGCACATACAGCGGAAGCCCTGCTCCTGAAGAAGAAGATTACATCGTTCAACTAATCAATGAGAGCGGTGCAGATGTGTTATTTGTGGCATATGGTGCGCCCAAACAAGATAAATGGATTGCACGCAATCTGCCACGCTTACGGGTCAGCATGGCGATGGGAGTCGGTGGTGCGTTTGATTTTATCGCGGGTATTGTTCCACGTGCGCCGCAATGGATGCAAAAAGCGGGGTTAGAGTGGCTATACCGTCTATATTTGCAACCTTGGCGTATTAAGCGGATGATGCGCTTACCACGCTTTGCCCTGGCAGTGGTTTTAAATCGGCGTGCGCCATCATCTTAGCACACGCCGATCAATCATTTTAACGATTACGCCCATACCGCTCATGACTGGAAACCCAATCCGATGAAGCAATAGCCGAGCCTAACGATAACTCCCCTGCTAAGGCAACGCCTGCCACAATTTCAGCAAGCTTATTGACCTTACCGCGCCCCCAGCATCCTAACACTTCCAGGCACTCACGCTGTGTTGCTAATCCGGTGCCCCCGCCATAAGTCGCCACAATCAGAGACGGAATTGTAATAGAAATATACAGGTCTTTTTCCGGTGTGAGTTCAGTGTAGATCAAACCAGCCGAAGACTCCGCGACGTTGGCAACATCTTGCCCAGTAGCGATAAACATCGCCGTAATCGCATTGGGTGAGTGGGCACCATTGTTATTTGCACCGGAGAAGAACGCCCCCATGCCCCCCACTTTGGACTGATAATATAAATCCTCTGTGGTCACACGCATGACTTGCGCCAAAATATCTTTTTTAATCAAGGCTTCTGCTGTAACACGTTTACCCCGTGTGCGCATAATATTAACTTGTGAGGCTTTTTTGTCCGTCGCAAAATTTGATTCTAAATAAAAGTGACGGATTTTATCGTAGTTATCCAAAATCCAACTACATGCGGCAAAGGTCGCACGCCCCACCATATTTTGCCCAGCAGCATCACCCGTAGAGTAATTAAAACGCAAATAAACAAATTTATTGGTTAGGTAATGATCAATGTATTGTAATTTGGCAACGCTTGATGTTGATTCAGCGTGATCCCGAATCTCATCCATATGATCGTTTACCCATTGAACAAAATCACGCCCATCCCGCGCATTATCAAACACAAAAACCGGCGCGCGCTGCATGGCATCGCCCACAACGGTTGTTTGTACACCGCCACACATATTTAACAGCTTAATACCACGATTGTAGGAAGCAACAAGCGTGCCTTCTGTAGTTGCCAAAGGAATAAGGAAATCACCTTGTGCGGCTTCACCACGGATATGAAGCGGACCAGCAAAACCGATTGGGATTTGTGCCACGCCAGTAAAATGCTCAATATTGCCTTGGGTGATATGTGGATCAAATGAATAATGGATGATATGTTCCAACTTTTTGCCGGTGAATTCTTCAACAAATTTTTGGCGAGCTTTAATTGCCTCATCACCATAATCATCTGCCATACGCGGAATACGAACCAGATGTGCATCATCTGTGGTGATCGAATCCTCAACGGTGACAGTTAAATCACCGAACGCCGCCGCTTCAAAGCGGATTTCAATTTGATGTTTGCCTTTTTCTAAATGGTCAATATCTGCGTGAATGATCATCACTTTACCTAAAGGCAAATCAAACTCCGGGGCATGTTGATCCAATTGATATGTCACATTGTCACCCAAATCAACTGACAATTTACTGCGGTCAATTTGCTGCCCGTCAATGCTGATTGATTTAATTTGTTTGACATGTGTATCTGCCAGGCGGTTTTTGACAGCAAAGCGTACACCGCCATCCTGGACATTTTCCAGGCTGCCAAAAGTATACAGTTGTTTTAAGATCATGCTTGGAATAACAGGGGTAGACATATGACTCGCTCCATAAAAACTTTTTATTGATGATAACAAAAGACCCTTTTGTTTTGCACATCTTAGGCGTAATCTTAGTACATGTTGGGCTATAAACGCAAAAATTGATATATGAAAAATTTAATTTCACAATTAGCACACCGCCATATCTTGGTGATAGGCGATGTTATTTTGGATGAGTATATAATCGGCAAAGCCACACGAATCAGCAGAGAAGCCCCTATCCCTGTGTTGGAATTTGAATCACGTCGATTAATACCCGGTGGTGCAGCTAATCCAGCGGCAAATATCACAGCTTTAGGGAGTTATGCAACCCAGGTGAGTGTTGTGGGAGCAGACGATTTTGCAGATCAGTTACGCAACATTTTAAAAGCACGTGGCATTATAACCGATGGCATCATCACCGATGCCACCCGCCCAACCACCGTTAAAACGCGCATCATGGCACAAATGGGGTTGCGTTTTCCGCAGCAAGTTGCCCGGTTAGATCGCTTATCTCGCCAGGCAATTGATGAATCAATTAGCAAACAAGTGATTACGTTTGTTCAAAATCAACTGAAACAGGTTGATGCACTGTTATTTTCTGACTACCGTTCTGGCTTATTGACATCACAAGTTGTCGAGGCAATTCGCACCGCATGTGAGCACCATTTATTGGCAGTGGATGCACAAGGTGACCTAGATAAATATGCCGGCTTTAGCGTGATGAAATGCAATGCACAAGAAGCGGAAACTTATTTAAGGCGTGATTTGCAGACAGATGAGGATTTTGCATCTGCCGCAAAAGAACTGCAACATCGCTTAAAGTTAACCTGTGGCATGATGATTACACGTGGAAGCCAGGGGGCAACCTTCGCCCCGGCTGATAGTGAGGCGTTTCATTGCCCCGCACCCCTAGTTAGTGATGTTTATGATACTGTCGGCGCGGGGGATACATCGATTGCGGTGTTGACGTTGGCACTTGTCGCCGGGGCAAATGTACAAGATGCCGTGATGTTAGCGAACTTCGCCAGTGGACTAGTTGTACGGCGTGTAGGGAATTACACACCGTCGCCAGAAGAATTGCATCGCGCAGTCGATATGTGGGGCTAACATCCAAACACAATGTCACCGTTTATAAGGTGATATTCAACGCTTTTGCAATATCAGCGGCGTGCGTATGTTCATGTGCAGATAATATCCCTAAAATCTGCTCTACCGTCATAATCTGCAACGATGCGTGACGACCTTTTTGGTCAAGTTTTGCCTCATCTAACTGAGCTAACCAGTCATT
>RFHA01000282.1 GCA_003696565.1 Chloroflexota bacterium | reverse complement strand
GTCAATAATAGAACACCATTTGTCCCATCAATCGTAGATAAATCAAATGAAGTCGTTGCAAAACTATTAGTCGTACCATAAACAACATATACCCTACTCCATACTGTCGCAATCAATAAATCAAACAGCCCATCACCATTAAAATCAAACTCTCCACTAACAACCTTACCAGCAACACCCCCCGTCACAGCACCATTAATTCCAAATCCGTTCGTACCATCAACTTCTGTTAAATTAATTACCCAATCCTCTATCGTACCAATCCCTTGCGCGTCGCTAATGGTCGCGTTACTCGCGTTGCTTAAGTTAACCGCGAAACTTTCAGGCGGCTCTAAAAGTTCAGTATCACTAGTAATCGTTACCGTAACGGTTCTCGTCGATACCCCTGGGCCAAATGTCAACGTGCCAGAAGTCCCAAGATAATCAACCCCCGCTATCGCAAATCCATCCCCCACACCAAGGTCCGCTGTCGCAAATTGCACAGTGGAAGTAACATTAAGGTCCCCTGTGCGCGTCACCACAAACGTCATCACCGTAGATGCCTCGGGCTCATCTACTACACCGCCGTCTGCGATTGAGAAAATCGCATCATCCTGCCCCGTCACCACCACCGTCAACGTCGCCACCGAACTTGCCCCGCCCGCAACATCATCTATCAACGTATAGGTAAACGTGTCTATCGTCGTCTCGCCCGCCGCCAGCCCCTGAACCGCCGCCGCAGCGTTATCCAGCGTATAGGTATAAGCCCCATCGCTCGCCAGCACCAAATTACCAAACGCGCCCGTCACCACCGCCCCAACCAGGCTCGCCTCACCATTGACCGCGTCAACCGTTTGGTCCGCCGTATCTACAATCGTATCATTATCAAGCACATTGCCATTCGCCGATAACAGGACATCTTCACTCACCTGGGCCGTGTCATCCACCGCCGTAGGAACATCGTTAACCCCCGTCACTACCACCGTCAACGTCGCCACCGAACTTGCCCCGCCCGCAACATCATCTATCAACGTATAGGTAAACGTGTCTATCGTCGTCT
>RFHA01000042.1 GCA_003696565.1 Chloroflexota bacterium | reverse complement strand
TTCGCCTTTGTGGGGGGAGTGCGTTAAAATCAGCGGAGCAAGTGAAGGAGCAAAAAAACATGAGCAATGGGCGGAAACGACAAACGGACATTTATATTCCCGGTATGAGTGGGCGGCGGCCGCGCGTACCCGTCGATATGGCGGCATTAGAACGTGCAGCCCAACGTAAGCTCTCGCCCCCTGCATTTGCGTATCTGGCAGGTGGGGCAGGGCGCGAAGAAACAATGTCACACAACCGCGAAGCCTTTGCGCGCTGGCGGATTGTGCCACGTATGTTGCGCAACATCGCACAGCGTGATACGAGCGTTTCGCTTTTGGGGGAGACTCTGCCAAGTCCATTTTTGCTCTCACCGATTGGCGTGCTAGAATTGGCCCACCCTGAAGCGGATTTAGCTGTTGCACGCGCTGCTGCTGCAGAAGGTGTACCCATGATCTTCAGCAACCAAGCCAGCGTCCCAATGGAAGAGACGGCGAAAGCAATGGGCGATGGCGTGCGTTGGTTTCAGCTCTACTATAGTAGCAATGATGAGTTGGTGCAGAGCTTCTTGCGTCGCGCAGAAAATTGTGGTTGTTCGGCGATAGTGGTCACATTGGATACAACGTTGCTCGGATGGCGCACGCGCGATCTAGACTTGGCGTATTTACCTTTTTTGCGCGGCATGGGTATTGCTCAATACACTAGCGATCCTGTCTTTAATGCGCGCATTGCTCAACCTGCCCCTAGCGAACTTGATGAACAACGCCCCAAATTGACGCTAAGTTTGTTGCGCGCGGTACTGCGATTGCGGCGCACGTACCCAGATCGCGATCTGAACAAAGCGCGGCGAGCGGTGCGAGAGTTCATCGGCACGTATTCGCGCCCTACGCTTACATGGGATGACATCAGCCGTTTGCGCGAGATGACGAAACTTCCTATTTTATTGAAAGGCATCTTGCACCCAGAAGATGCAAAAATCGCAATAGAGCGCGGCATAAATGGGTTGATCGTCTCCAATCATGGTGGGCGACAGGTGGATGGTAGCATTGCCGCGTTGGATGCGTTGCCGTCTATTGTTGAAGCAGTGGGGGGAAAAATCCACGTGTTAATGGATAGCGGCATACGTGGTGGTGCAGATGCCTTCAAAGCATTGGCGTTGGGGGCAACGGCGGTGTGCATTGGACGACCATATGCTTTTGGGCTTGCGGTGGCGGGTGAACACGGCGTGCGCGAAGTGCTCCAAAACTTCAAAGCCGATTTTGACCTGACGATGGGGTTGGCAGGATATGCAGCGGCACGCGATATTGATCGTGCGGCAATTGTGCGGGCAGAAGACTAGGCTAGGCTTTCATCTCTAGGCGACGGGATGCAGCACGTGTTGACGCTGGGCTAAATAGTCGTTGACTTGTGTCCGAAGAAGTTCTGCCAATTCAACAACTAAATCTACGTTGCGCTGTAGTGTTTTAAGGTCTACGTTCCGTATGCCCAAATCTGTATAACAACTCAGCCCCGGAAAGAGCCAATTGAGTTCAATTTGCTGCAGATTGCTCTTTGCCAAGCGTGATCCTAGTTTTTGTTGATGGGTAAATACGCGCTGGGCAAAATCAGTGGGTTGGCTCCACACATCAAACGCATGATCGAAGATCGTGTCTAGTTCTTCCACGTGTTGAGGGCGTTGGTTGGGCGTTTGAGAAGTTGTCGCATCAGCAGGGAGAGGCAACCCCTTGCGCAAAAGCCACATATTCACATCCATCACAGCGGGGTCAACTTGGGTGGGCTTGTAACGCACCATGATCTTAATCGGGTTACGCGGTTCGATGGTGATTTCAATGCCGTTATAGATACCACGTAGTTGACCAAAAAAGCCAATTTTTAAATTTAGGTGTTGGGCGATGCGATTACTGTCATGTCGATAGAGTCGGCGCGCCATATAACCTGCCACAGCCATGATGACCATCAAGGCTGCCGTAAGTTCTGCAATGAGCGTCCAGTTCATTTGTACCTCGCTTTGCTCTACATCAGCTTACAAATGTCATTGTAACGCGATCTGAACTTACTTGGCAATCAGCAGAACGCACAAGTGACAAAAAAGACATGATTGCGCTTTTTTTCGTGTAAAGTAAATCTCTCGCCCAATAATACATTAATGAGAACATGTCTTCTTTAATTAGCTCTTTTAATAAAAATATACGCCTATACTATTTTTATTTTTATGAAAAATGTATCTTTTTCCTAAAAAATGTAAAAAAATAATGTTTTTTGCTTTTTTTATGTTAGTATAAAAATACGTTTCTTTATCCTCACACTTTAACCTAAGGAGTTACTTTTATGATGAAACGTATTTTTATTCTTTTTGTTGCAGCTTTAGTCCTTTTAGGCCTAGCAAGCCCTATTCTAAATAATTCTGGTGTGAAAGCTCAAGATGAATGTTCTTCTTCGGGCGATCAAACAGAGCTAATAACGCTTATAGTTAATGATACCGATTCTGATATTTATATGAATTGGTTAGACTATTCTTGTGAAGAATCCCAATCATATTTTATACCTGCTGGAGGTTCACAGGACTTAAGAACTTATGATGGACACGAATTTATCTTTCGCGATGCCGATGGGAATGAGCTTGTGCATTATGTAGTTAATACTTTGATAGATGGTGAAGAAGTAAGCCTGAAACTGTTATTATCTGAAGGTGCGGCTGCTGGCTTTATGTGGGATTATCCCAATCTTTATCGTGACGATGCGGGAATTGAACCGATTTACTATAGTCGTGCTTTGTACCATATTCTCGACGAAGCGGTTAAGCAAGCAAAAGCTATGGCTGAAGAAGAAGGCGTAGATTTTAACGAATTCGTAACGAGGAACAATAACGAAGGCTTGTCAACAATCGTAGGAATTGCGACATCTCTTGCTAGATATGAGTATGGCGACCAATACAGCTTTAATTGGAAAAGAACTAATGGCGGGTTATCGTTTTCAGATGGAAAGCTACGATCTGTTGATGATTTGGTAAGACAGCTCGTGGTGAATTTTGAAGATAGTTTAGAGACAGATGGCGATGCTTCACCTTGGCTTGATCCTGAAGTACAATCCTTTGCCTTTTATTCTGATGAATATTTGTTCCTCACTATCTTCTCCTATTCATCACAACCGGAACTTGACATGATGTTTGAAGAAATGGTAGAAGCCGAACTATTTCCACCTGAACTATCGGAATAAGTATTTGCTGTAGGCTGATATAATTTCGCAAAAGGCCAGTGATAATCAAACACTGGCTTTTTGCTTTACACAATGCCCAAAGTCTTTGAGGTTCTAAAAAACGAGA
>RFHA01000281.1 GCA_003696565.1 Chloroflexota bacterium | reverse complement strand
CTGTTGCAGAAGTTGATGGTAAGCCGGATATTGTATGTGCTGATGGCACACCGCGCACTAACAACGTTGAAACATCAGCAGCATCCGTTGCGGATGGCGGGTTTGGTGGGTTTGCGCTGGTTGTTTCTGGACCGGTTACAGCAGAAATGAATGATGCCATCATTGACACCCTCAATAGCATTGACGGTATTAGTAAAGCGGAAAGCAATTTTGTCCCATTAGATGCAACGGCTGGTGATAGTGACACACCACCAACATATATTCGTGTTAATCAAGTGACAGCATACTCCTACACCGCGGAACTGGATACAGAAAACACCATTGGCGTTACACAATTAGCATTACAAGAAATTCAAAAAATCCCAGAAGTTGAAGCACTATTGTGTGAAGGTGAAAACCCGGACTTCAATACATGTATCAAAGTCAGTGAAGGCTTCCAGAGCGAAATCCAAACGCAAGGGTTCCAGAGCCTTGGATTTGCCATGATCTTAGCGATCGGGTTGGTCGTCATCATCTTGATGTTCACCATGCAATCTGTTGTATATTGGCTAGCGATTGTTCTCAGTATTCTGGTTGCGCCTGTTGGTGCAGCAATTGCACTAGCTTCTGCGGATCGCGTCCTTGGGATTTCTGCTTTAATCGGCTTGCTGATGTTGATTGGTTTGGTTATTGCGAACGCAGTGGTACTGATTGATCGTGTCCGTTCTAATCAGAATGAGCGCGGCATGGAGCTAA
Organism: Chloroflexota bacterium; assembly: GCA_003696565.1. Classification (GTDB taxonomy): domain Bacteria; phylum Chloroflexota; class Anaerolineae; order Aggregatilineales; family Phototrophicaceae; genus DAOTWY01. The sequence continues at coordinate 1,918 of RFHA01000281.1, read as the reverse complement.
AAGACGCACTGATTGAAGCCGGTGGGCGGCGTTTACGTCCGATTTTGATGACATCCATGGCAACCATTATCGCACTGATTCCGCTAGCAGTGGGATTGTCTCAAGGAGCAATCATCGCGGCAGAACTCGGCACGGTGGTGATTGGTGGTTCTATCAGTAGTACATTATTGACTCTGATTGTCGTCCCAGTTATGTATAGTATTTTGTCTCCGGTGCATCGGGCACTTTCCCCGGGGCGTTATATGGGTAGCAATAAAAAGGATGAGGCAGAAGATTAAAATCAGCCTTGCCATCTGAAGAAAAAAAGCGCGATCTTAACCAATCGCGCTTTTTTTGATTTAGTATTTAAGCATTATGGATATTTTTCTCTGGGATAAGATCAAGATTATGCCCAACAACTTCAAACGCTTTGAGGGCACGATCCAAATGATGACGCTCATGAGTTGCCATGTAACTTGTCCGTAATAAAGATTGATTGGGTGGTACAGCGGGAGAGCCAACAGGGTTAGTATATACGCCTTCATTGATAAGCGCGTGCCATGCGAGTAGCGTACGATAATCATCACCGAGAATCACCGGGATAATGGGCGTGTTGCTTCCACCAACATTATAGCCAAGAGCTTTTAAGCCCTCTCGCATATAATCAGCATTTTCCCACAGTTTCTTAACACGCTCCGGTTCGCTTTCAATAATATCTAACGCGCGATGAACAGCCATTACGTTAGGCGCTGGTAAAGCTGCTGAAAACATCAATGATCGGGCATGATGTTGGATATAGTGGATGATTTTCTCATCACCGGCGATAAACCCGCCGATTGAGGCGAAACTTTTACTAAAAGTCCCCATAATCAAGTCAACTTCATCTGTTAGCCCAAAATGATACGCAGTGCCATGCGCATCACCTGTCACCCCAATACCATGCGCGTCATCAAGCATGACCCGTGCGCCATGTTTCTTAGCGATTTGTACAATTTCCGGCAGCGGTGCAATATCCCCGCCCATACTATACACACCATCCACAACGACGAGCTTACCAGCATCTTTGGGCAATTTACTTAGTACGCGATCTAGGTCATCCATATCATTATGGCGGAAACGTTTCATCTCTCCACGAGATAACATACAGCCATCGACCACACAAGCATGTGCGTCTTTATCAATGATGACGTAATCGCCCTTGCCAACAATAGCCGAAATGGTACCAAGATTAGTTTGATAGCCAGTAGAAAAGACCAAAGCAGCTTGTTTACCAACAAACTTTGCCAAACGGCGATCAAGCTCTAGATGAATTTCCAATGTGCCGTTTAAAAAGCGTGAACCGGTCACGCTGGTGCCATAACGTTCGATTGCCTCCATAGCGGCTTGGCGAACACGTGGATCTACCGTTAAGCCAAGATAGTTGTTCGACCCTAGCATCACAACATCGTGCCCTTCAAAGGTCGCCGTTGTGCCTTCAGAATCACTCAAGGCACGGAAGAAGGGATAGACACCTAATTCCATCGCCTCTTTTGCCCGCGTAAATGAATCAGCTTTATCAAATAAGTCAGCCACGAAAATTAACTCCTACCATCTTTACTATGTAAAGACGATCTCTATTCACTGAGTGTGAAAAGTGTAGCAACAAATTAAGCCCTTAACAAGTCAAGGATCGTCTTGCATATTATAGAACAAGCACGTTACAATATCGTTGTGAAATTAATGACGGAGAATTGAGGAGCAAAACTTGGTATGTCTTCTTTAACACTGCGACGTTTAATTGTGTGGGGTGTATCAGCAGTATTGGGTATTTTGTTATCTATTCTTATTTTGACATTTTTCCTGCCAGCCGTGAACCCTAGCCCAACAGCCGGACCTGTCAGTGTACAAGATTACGGTATTCAATATTTCTTCTGGACAGCCTTCCCACTCACTTTAGTAT
>RFHA01000041.1 GCA_003696565.1 Chloroflexota bacterium | reverse complement strand
TTGATCGTCAGACGGGCAACCCCAACTGGAAAACCATAGCGATATAAAATAAAATCTGCTTGGTTACCGATTATCAGTTCGCGCATATCACGCCCAACATAAAGCGGCTCTACACCGCCTGTAATCACATCAAACCGTGCATTACGCCAAACATACCACCATTGAGCGATGCCTTCCTGGTCGGTCACGCGCTCAATGCGAATACCATCCGGTAGGGGCTGCAATTTTGGACTGGGCGGCTGAAGCGCACAAGTCATAATCGGAATTTCACGCTCAATTTTGAGATCAAGATCATGCAACGCTTTGGCAAAAAGTGGTGGAAACAACCCTTCTATATAATAGACACGTGGCGTGCGTCCGTGTTCACGGAGTTGATTTAAGCCTTTTTCAATTTCTGGCGTGGGTATCCAGGCTGTTTTTTGGCGGGGCGTGATATAGTTTAAGTGCGGGAGGGTGCTTGTTTGATGATAAATGACATCCACAAAGCCAACCGATTCAAGTTGTGCACCTAAATTAAGATGGCTTTGAATAAGATGAGATTGAACACGACGTAATACTTGCCTAATAGCTTTGATCGATTGTTTCGACATTTTTAGCTCCTGCTTATGTTGCCCTTTTATCATATCACAGTGAGATTTATCGTCAGGTTTTAAAATGGATAGAATTTTTGATGATTCCAAACCGTGCTGAAAATGTTAGTCAATGGGGAATCGACCAATTGACAGTCATCTTGTTGCGGCAATTTAAACGATTGCTCGTAGAGCAAGGCGTTGCGCTAACAGATGCGCAAATGCGTCAAATTGGGGAAAATGTCGCTGCTAATCATGAGTTGCCTGCGATTATAATCAATGTTAATGAGGCAATTTATCAGCTTGTGGTACAAAGTCTAGCAGTGTTGGAACAATGGAATTTGTCATTTGATCAATCATTGCGAACTGAAATGACGGATTTACCGTGGGAAACCACCGCAGACTTCCTGACACTTGCCAATGAAAAAGTAAACGCGGAGATACGAATCACCGCTGGGGCATCCTTAATGATTCTATTGGGTGATTTACGTCATGCGCAGTATGCAGTGCAAGCAATTGAATATGATTTAGAGGCACACAATACATTAGATGTAGATGCTATGATTGCCAAACGGGCTTTGTTGCATCACTTAAAAATATCGCCAGATGCAGCGGATTGGCTTTCTCAGGTTCGTGCAACGCTTGCGCTTTAAGGACGTACAATATATAGCTATACTAGTGCTATTCGCTAAAAACCAGGAGTGACTTGTGGCACGTCGTATCATAATTATGATATTTATCTTAATGCTTGCCGCCTGTAACGGGGGAAATGAGGATGAACCTGCCCCTAATGTCCATGAATTGATTGACCGCGCGGCAGCATTAATGCAAGATGCGCAAACTTTCAGCCTGGAAATTATCGCTGAAGGCGCGCCCTTTGTCTTTCTGATTGAACCGCCTGGTATTGAGCCAATTGAAGTGAGTTTTAATCGTGCAATTGGTCAGTATGTAACCCCTGGCGAGATTTACGCAACCGTTAATGTCAATGTTGGGCGGCTCACATTGGATGCGGTGGTTTATGCTAATGGGGATGACCAGTGGTTCCAAATTCCACCGTTGGTTGGCTGGGTCAATAGCGACTTTGCGGAAGGCTTTAACCCCACCCGTTTGGTAGGGGCAGATAGCGGTTTCCGTGCGGCACTTGTGTCGATTGTCGATTTAGAATATGTTGGTCGAGAATCCATTAATGGAGTTGGGGTCTATCATATCGCCGGAACAGCAAACGGGGAGGACATCAGCAACCTACTGCTTTCTGGTTTAATTGACGATATGACTGGGATTGTGCCGGTACAAATTTATCTTCATCAAGAAACTGGTTATCCTGTGCGGCTCATTGTAGAACAACCTGGAACAGCAACCGAAACAGACCCCAATACTACCTGGAAAGTTGATGTGTTTGACATTAACGAACCTAGCACTATTGTCCCGCCGGAGGGCGCATAACCAATGAGTTCAACACGAAATCGTTGGTTGATTGTCGCGGTCATCTGCATCCCGGTCTTTGTGGGATCATTAGATTTGACAGTTGTCTCAGCGTTTTTGCCAGAGCTAATTGTCGATTTGAACATCAATCCTTTGACGGGGTTAGATGATACTGCGTGGATTTTGACGGGATATTTATTGGCGTATACGATCAGCCTCACGTTTATGGGGCGGCTGAGTGATCTCATCGGGCGGCGTTGGGTATATGCGATCTCGCTGTTAATTTTTATTGGGGGGTCGGTGTTGGTCGCCACTGCACATCAATACCCAACCGATTTGATGGAAAATTTGCAGCGACGGATGGGCGAACGTCCGCTAACGACGCATGTGACGCTTCAGGTGATTATCATCGGGCGGGTGATACAGGCTTTTGGGGCTGGGGCACTGGTGCCGGTGAGTATGGCATTGGTGGCGGATTTATTCCCTGTGGGCAAGCGGGCGCAAGCACTGGGCTTAGTTGCCGCTATTGATACGTTAGGCTGGGTATTGGGGCATCTATATGGTGGGTTATTTTTACAGATACCCAATATGCCTTGGCAAGGTCTGTTTTGGGTCAATGTGCCACTGACATTATTCGCATTAACCGTCACACTATGGGCTTTACGCAATATACCGATGCAGCGCGTCACAGGGCGGTTTGATATCTTAGGCGCGGTGTTAATCGCTGGGGCATTAAGTTGCCTGAATATTGGGCTGGGTGCGAATATTGATGTGTCTGGGGCGCAATCGTTTGATCAGCTTTCGCAGTTGCCCCCATATGCGTTACCGCTTTTGTTAGGCGGGGTCTTTTTATTGTTATTATTTGTTTTGGTCGAGTCTTATATCCGTGATCCATTGATTAACCCGCGCTTGTTCCGGCGGCGGAATATCGCGTTTGGGTCGTTAACCAACTTTTTCGTAGGTTATTGTTTGTTCATCGGCTTAGTAAGTGTGCCGATTTTGGTTAATGTGACATTGGACGATTTGGATACAGGGCTACGGGATGCAGCCCTGCGAGTGGGCTTGTTGCTTTCTGCATTAACGGTACCAATGGCTATTGCAACAATTCCAGGCGGGTGGCTTGCTTCACGATATAGCTACCGTCCGCCAATGGTGGGGGGCTTGTTGATAGCAGCATTTGGCTTTATGCTCATTTGGCAAACATGGACGATTGATGTAGAAACGTCTGTTATCGTCATAGAAATGGCGATTGTTGGCATTGGTATCGGCTTGACGTTTTCCCCAGTCAGCGCGGCGTTAATTGATTCCTCCAAGGACAGTGAGCGCGGTGTTGTTTCCGCGTTGGTGTTAATTTTACGGTTGATTGGCATGACGATTAGTGTGTCATCGCTGACCACGTTTGCATTAAACCGAGTGAGTTATTTAGCAAGCCAGCAAGAAGGCAGTAACGTAGACATTCTAAATGCTGCTTTCGATACTTTTCCTACTATCACCGTTGATGTCTTAGCGGAATTTGGCTTCATTGGTATGATCTTATGCTTACTGGCGATACTTCCAGCGTGGTTTGTACGAGAAGTACCATCTTCGGCGTGAGGATAAATTTTGCACGCTACGCTAGCGTTGATTGCCGGTTTTAAGCGATTATTCTGTAGAACTTTATTGATGGAGTAGATCGCATTTATATCCATAACAAAAAACAAGGACAGGGTTTTTATCCTCCTGCCCTTGTTTGTGTTCACACCATGATTAAGATTTAACCTGCTTGGGCTTTTTCGGTTTCTTCAACCGGTGTCGCTTGAATTTCAAGCTCAATTTTGACCTCTTTGCTGACCAAGAAGCCGCCGGTTTCCAGGACTTGATTCCAGGTTAGCCCGAAGTCTTCACGGTTGATCTGCGTAGAGGCTTCAAAACCGATGACTTTCTTACCCCATGGATTAACATTTTCGCCCAAATAGGTCACATCCAGCGTTACGGGCTTGGTCACACCGGCAATTGTCAAATCACCAGTTACCTTAGCGACATTATCTCCTTGTAATTCCACATGAGTGCTTTTGAAAGTCATCGCCGGGTATTTTTCCACATTGAAGAAATCCGCACTCCGCAAGTGAGCATCACGATCCGCCACGCGGGTATCAATACTTGCTGTTTGAATTGTCACATCTACGCTAGAAGCTGCTTTATTGTTCACATCAAAATCAATGACACCAGAGAATTCTTTGAAACTACCACGCACAGTAGTGAAAACCATGTGTTTTACTGCAAACCCAACGGTACTGTGTGCAACATCAATTTGCCATTTTGCCATAATCACAACCTTTCTCAACTAGTGAGATATTATTAAACCGATAAACGGACTGCAGTCCGTTTATTAAATTAAAACAGAAACCAGCGAACTTGTCGAGTTAGAAATGCATCAGAGATAGATAAACAGGAGATAAATAAAAGGTTGACCGATCAGAGTTGCCTGACCGGTCTGGAGTTTGGTTGGTGTTAGCTCGGTGGAGTATCCGATGCTAACAAAGGTTATCAGCCAAGATAATGACGTAAAAGATAATTGTCGGCTAACTCAACCATACTATTTTTCGTTTGCAATGTCGATAAATTTTTACGAAATTCCTATGAAAAATTTTGGCAAAGTTGTTTGGCGGTGTTTAATACCCCGGTAATGATGCGCTCCGCATCATAATTTAAAGTCTTTCTTTGGAAGTGAATGGTGTTCACATGCAACATCACATAAAGCACATCTGCCTTATAATCCACATCACCCTCTACACCAATACGGTTTAGAAGCATGATGATTGTCTGTCTCCACCAAATATGTGCCGGAATATCCAGCGAAATCATGCTTTGTGTGTTCTCACCACAAGCAAGCAGATCACTGTTATGCATCACAAACCGGGCGGCTTGTTCCAAAAACCAGATCAAATCTTGATAGGGGTTTTGACTTTTACGCAACCGTTGGAGGGTTTGATCCTGCAAAAGCCGTTGGTCTTCATCTAACAAGGCATAGCAGACATCCAGTTTATTGTTAAAATGGCGATATAATGTACCTTTTCCTACACCAGCTGCTTCAGCAAGTTGTGTCATCGAAACCGCTGCAACGCCATGTTTTTGGAAAAGCTGACGAGCCGTTTCCAACAATAGCCGGTAATTTTTCATCGCATCTGCGCGGCTAGGACGATTTGAGATTATTGGAAGTGAATTGTTTTTCATGCAGCTTTTTGACTGAATTTATTTGACCATTATGGTTATTGTATCATACTTGTAACTTGCAGGAGGAAGCCTTAATGCATGTGAATGAATTAGAAACCCCTAGTGTTTTAATTGATCTGGATAAAATGATGGCAAATATCCAGCGGATGCAAGCATATTGTGATTCATTGGGTGTTGCTTTTCGTCCACACATCAAAACACACAAATTGCCACAGATCGCTCAAATGCAGTTAGAAGCTGGAGCAGTTGGGATAGCATGTCAAAAAACCACTGAGGCACAAGTTTTTTTGGAAGCCGGGTTCAAAGATATTCAAATCCCTTACAATATCGTTGGTCAGGCAAAAACTCGCCGCTTAGCGCAAATGGCAGCCACGCCTGGGGTAAAAATCACCACAGCGGCGGATCATGTCGCTATTGTAGATGGATTGGCACAAGCTGCAAGTGATGCAAACGTGACTTTGCATGTGCTGGCAGATATGGCGACATCTATTCAACGAACCGGGGCACAACCAAAAGATATTGTCACCATTGCTAAACGGATTGACGCTGCGCCAAATCTTGAGTTTGCTGGCTTAATGGTATATCCCAGTGATGCCTCGATACGCCCAGCACTTTTAGAAACACTCACCTTGCTTGAACAAGCTGGCTTACAAGTAAAAAACATCAGCGGTGGTGGAACAGGGGGCGCGTTAGAAGCGGCTCAAGTGCCCGAACTAACCGAGTTACGTGTGGGGACTTATGTGTTTTATGACTGGACGTGTGTTGTTAAAGGATGGACATCAATTGATAACTGTGCCATGAGAGTTGCCGCAACCGTCATCAGCACACCGTCATCAGACCGTGTTATTTTAGATAGTGGGCGCAAATCAATCGCATCAGATACGATTGATGGGGGGTATGGGCATCTTGTGGAATACCCAGATGCACATATCTATGCGCTGAGCGAAGAACATACGCATGTTGATGTCAGTCGATGTGATCGTAAACCAATGATTGGTGAGCGTGTCCACATCATCCCGGTACATACTTGCGTTGTCACCAATTTACACAACCAAATTTATGGTATCCATGGTGAGCAAGTAGAAGTCGTTTGGCAGGTGGCGGCGCGCGGCATGGTGTGGTGAGGGCGGCGGGCTTCCCGCCCTTTTAAGACACAATGACATACATCGCAATCACGGTGACAATCATAAAAACAGCGACAATACCAAACAAGAGCAATTGACGGTTTTCTGCTGCTTGTTGTTTATAATAAATGCGTTGTAAAGTTTGCTGCGCTACAGCATGAGATGGGTCTTGTTGTAAGATACGCTCTAGCCATTGGATGCGTTCTTTTGTATTACGGGCGATTTTCGCCAACCACAACATCGCGGTGATATTACGTCTGTCTCGTGAATAGACTTGGCGCAACATCACACGCGCTCCTTCTTTGTTCCCGCTTTTAGCTGCACGAATTGCCAAGTTTAACAGTTCCTCATTATTGGCTTGCATATACGTTATCCCATGTCATCTATATCAAGTTTTGGACATCCGTCGTAATTATTATAGCGCAAACCTCTTAAACCAGCAGTACGATCCATAAATAGCAAAATAGTGCGACCGCCAGCAAGGAGTCAATCCGGTCTAACACGCCCCCATGCCCTGGAATCACGTTTAAACCAGCAATATGTGAATCCTTTACATTAAACGCCCGTTTCATGCCGGATTCAAACAAATCACCCAAAATAGCCATAATAGGGGCAATCGCCAACATAAGCATCGCGCTCCAGCTAAACTCCCCACCAAGTGTTAAGAATAACAACGCCGGGATAAACCCACCAATGCTGCCCACAATTGCCCCTTCCACCGTTTTTTTAGGAGAAAGCTTTGGGGCGAGTTTACGCTTACCCCATAAACGTCCACCAAAATAAGCGAAGGTATCACACCCCCATGTTAAGGAAAAGATGACAACCAGCCACACAAACCGGCTTTCCCAATGACTAATGGCGATCAAAAATCCCAACGGGAAACCTAAATAGCAGATCCCCAACAAAGTTGAGCCAACCTGCATCAGTGATTGGCGGATTTTTTGCGGATGGCGAGCTGTTTCTAAAATAAATGTGGCAACCACACACAGCAAAATCGCGCTGAAGATCAACGTATTGGATTGTGTATAAAATCCCATCAACACAAGCAAGAGTGAAGGTAACCCAATGATTGTGCTACCTTGTATTTCAGAGCCTCGTTCTAGCGTAAAAAATTCTAAAATACCAATAATGGCAATGGCGGTCATCATAACCAGCCACAACGCCCCGCCTACATACATACCAAGTAGGCTAATGGGGATTAACACCACAGCCGTTATCAAACGTGTGCGCAAGTTACCAGAGGATTGATTTTTGGGTTGATCGATTTGTGTTTCTGCTTGCATGATATCATAACCTTATTTTTTTAACTCTTGCGTATCCAGAATAATCGTCACTGGTCCATCGTTAAAAATTTCAACCAGCATCACCGCGCCAAACACCCCATGCTCCACTTGTTGAACACCTTCTTGCTTTAAACACTGAGCGAAGTGTTGGACTAATGGCTCGGCGTGTTCTGTGCGGGCGGCATCAATAAAACTAGGGCGGCGTCCCTTACGTGCATCAGCATAGAGTGTAAACTGAGAGATAACTAATACCCCGCCATTGATATCCAGCACGGAGCGATTCATTTTATCGTCGTCATCCGGGAAAACCCGTAAATTGGCGGTTTTCTTCGCCAGTAACTCTGCATCGGCTGGGGTATCATCGTGCGTAACCCCTACCAAAGCCACAAAGCCTGTTTGGATAGCACCCGTAACTTGATCTTGTACGCTCACACGCCCTTGTTGAACTCGTTGTAATACAACACGCATCACAAACTCACTTTCTATAACACTGGATTTGGTAAACTGTACCGAATGTTCGGCTATAATCAATGCTCAAACCTTGCGACTAGGGTTTGAGCGCGTACAATTAAACATCATCAAGATGTTAGGAGGCATCATGGCGGACAGCCTGTTTGATAATCGCTATCGGTATGATTATATCTACCCACGTGGACGCAGTGGAGAAACATTGCGAGCCGTAGATACCCAACAAAATGATCGCCCGGTGGTGATTAAACGTCCAGCACCTAACGATGCCCCGCCTATTCGTGCCGGGCAAGAAGTCAGTATTTTAAATGAACGCAAAGCCTTAATACGCTTGGCTGGGCACCCTGTTTTGACTGAATTTTTGGCAGATGGTCAGTTTTTTGTAGGTGGAGTACCACATCAGTATATTGTCATCGAACGCGCTCAAGGCATGGTTGTGGCAGATACTGTGCTGACATTGGCACGCAACGGGGAACGAATCCCCGTTTTAGAAATGCTAATCATTGTCGATCATTTATTAGATTTATTAGAGGCTGCTCACCAGCAAGATATTGTTTACAACGATGTTGATGCCAAGCATTTATTCTGGAGCCGAGAGACTTATCGCCTTAAGGTGATTGATTGGGGAAATGCCGTCTTTTTGGATGGGGACGAGATTACCCCGCAGGGAATCAGCCGCCAGACTGATATTTTTCAGGTTGGGGAGTTATTATATTTTATCATGACTGGTGGCAGGCGGGCGGATATACCACGCGATGCAGGGGATGATTTCCGTGTCGATTTTGGTGCGGATACTGATTCAATCGCCCCGTATTTACAACAAATCATCAGCAAGGCATTGCATCCAAACACACGATTCCGTTATCGTACAGTTGAGGAATTACGACAGGCTTTAACGGAGTATCGCCGTCCACTGGAACGTGAGCGAGATACAACATTAAGCCATGTGAATGACCGTTTAAGGCGTGATTTAAGCAAGACAGAGTTAAAAGGACTGTTAGCAACGCTTGAGCCTGTTTTGAAAATTGACCCAGGGTTTCCTGCTGCACGTAAAGCACACCAAGAGATACAAGATCGCCTGCGTGATTTGGAAGTTTCAGCGGATTTGGACGCGGTGCGAATTTATATTGAAGGTAATAACTGGGCGCGGGCGGCAGATTTGCTCAATGAGTTGCGAGACAAAGCTGGACCACAAACATCGGCAAAAGTCGAGCTGTTATTAGATTGTGGCATGCTGTTGTTGGATACACCTCAAACACCGCCCGCTGTTTTAGAAGCCATTGGAATGATTTTTGACGGGCACATCCCTAAAGCAGCACGCACCTTGTTGATCCACCCACCAACAAATGACAATGATCGCCGGATTCAGTGGTTATTAGCGGAACGCATCTCATCACGCATTCCAGAGATATTATTGTTACGCCCCAATCTTTATCGCATCGAATTAGCGTTAGAAAATTTAACAGGAGACGGTGCAAACCTCGCTGATGCGCGTCAGACACTTCAAGATATTAATGGACTGTTAGATGATCTACCTGGTCAAAGTATAACAGACCTATCACAGTTACGAGACGGGTACCGAATGCTTGTTGATCGTTTAACCACCCTGAACAAACTGCTTTCTACCGTGATGGTGCAGCAACGGCTGACTAACGATCAACTGCCATTAAATGCCTTAGACCGCGCCTTAAATGCCGCGATGGCATTGGCAGATAACATTCATGTTATCGGTAAGCAAGCAGCCAGTAGCCCACGTGATGCGATGGTCGCATTGGATACCTGCAGGAGCATTGATCCAGCGATTTCGCTATGGGATAACATCGCCAAATTACTCAACACCTTGTATGACCTGTTACAGTCTTATCAAACTTACATTCCAGCAGCAGATGGCAGCGACTTAGAACGTTGGCTTAAAGACTCACGCAAGGATTTAATGCCGTTTTTGGAGCGTTTATTTGATGATTTGCTGATTGAGATGGTGGCTGGCTTAAAAACCGCTTCTGAAGCATGGCAAAACTATGCCGCGAATGCCGTGCAAGGCAACCGTGCTGGGGCATTACAAGCATTAGAGCAAGGGTCTTTAGCGGTTAACACTTTAAGCCCAACCCTTTCAAACTGGTTGAATCAATTGAGGACAGTCATCAGCGGGGCGAATTATATTGAACGACATGCCATTTTTGGCGGGTTAGGGCGTGCCTTGGCAGATAGTTGGGAGGCGTTTGATCGTGGGCGGTTGGTGGATGCCGAACAACTTGGGCAACGTGCCGTTGAAATTGCGAGTAATGAGGCAGAAGACTTTGCCGCACGTCGTCTTTTAAGACTAGCTGCTTTGATGCGTGAATGGGTGGAACGCGATTCAGTTAATAATGTAGCACGCACACGCTCAACTCTTAATGAAATTGAAAAACTTTATCAGCCGGATGAGATCAAAGTGCGGGATAGCTTCGCTGCTCAAATGCCCTCACATGAAACCTATCTTCGTGCTGTTAGTAAGGGGTTGATAGAACGATATGCACAGGAAAGCACCCCAGCACGGCGTATCTTCTTCTCTAATGCTGTGCTATTAGGCACATTAGAAGCGCATGATGCCAAGCTGCAAAACGCGCTTTTTTGGCGAGACGTGGCAGCAAAAGCGTTAGGCGATTATGGCACTAGGCACCCAGCAAACCGTGCACTGGAGGAATTCGTCGCCAAACGACGGGAAATTAATACACTGGCAGAAGAACTCAACCGACTTAACGGGCAACATGCACTCGATCATCTGGCAGCGGTACGTCGTCGTTTAGAAGACAGCACACAAGCAAAATTATTTGCGCCCGCTGCACAAAGTATCCGTGAGCTAGAGATGGCTCTGCGCGATTGGGCAGATGGCGAGTTCCGCAGTGCAGGGATGAAGCTAGAAAACGCAATCAAGGGATTAAATGAAGCTGAACAAGCGGCTGATATTGACCTACGGCACTACCTGGATTGGTTGGTAGATTTACAACAAACAGCGGCAGAATTGCATACAATCAATCGACAAATGCGCCAGACCATTGACCGCCGCCCCAGCGAGCCGGTAGAAAGTATCTTGGAGGCTCATCGTCGCCTGGCACAAATAACTGAGCAAATGCTTGGAGAAGGAATCGCAGCACAGCTCAAACAATGGCGAGATACTTACGAACAATTTTTGGCAGTCTATACCGATCAATCCATCCGGCGTAGTGGACGATTAGCCCGTTTTAATGAACTGTTCAAAGCGATGTTTATTGATCGCCATCCGGCGTATCCACTTTATCGGCATTGGTATGACCTGACAGAAAGCGCGCCAGAATTTCCTGCACCACCCACTAATGAGCCAACACCACGCTTATCTGATGAGGAGGAGCCGGCAGAGGCATTTGTCGCTAATTATGAAGGCTCACGTTATGCTGATGATGCCCCAATGGGGCTTAAACTACGTTGGAAATATTGGCTACCGGTTTTGGCGGTGATAGCAGCATTAGGAGCAATTGTGTTGTCTGTCGTCTTAGATCAGCCTGATGACGATCCGCTGGCGGGTATCCCGGTGACGATTTCTGACACACCACATGCCACACAAATTGCACTGAACGAAACCATGACCGCCAATGATGAAGTGATGCCCACGGTTACATCACGCGCAGTGTCTTTAACAGATGATGCGAATAATCCAATTAGCTTAATTACACCGACATTGATTACGCCAATTGCGCGTGAGACCAACACACCGCTGCCAACGCATACGCCGTCAATGCCGCCTAGCCCAACACCAAGCCTAACACGTACACCAACACAGACCCCTTCTGCAACCAACACACCAACACCTACAAACACCCCCACACCAACCCAAACGCCGATTCCAACTTTGCCGCCACAAGGCTTACAAGGGTGGCAAGATTTATTGGCGTTAACCACCCGTTTAGATGAACTCCCGTGGGATGAGGAAGTGTTTATGCCAATGGGGGGGAGCTGGCAGCTCGGGCAATCAGCAGCCGGCGAAGGCGGTTGGCTAGAAATTGTGATGCCTGCCAGTATTCTAGATGAATATTATGGCAATGTTGCACCGTCACGCATCCGCCGAACAGAAGCCACACTGTCCTTTGTGACGTTTAATCCATCTGTGTTAGATTTGCAAGAGGTCGAGTTTGGCGTTTTGTTGCGTAGTGTTAATGATCCAAATATACAGGTCGGTTTGCTGATTCAGGTAGTTGACTTAAACTCAGTCAATCTGTTTTTAATTGATGCAGAAGGTAACCGTGACCTGATTGCTCTGCGCTCTGTTAATGCCATTAATCCCCGTGTTCGTTTAGAACGCAACGCCATTGACGGTGATGTGACAGTGTTTTTCGATGATTTTCAGATTGGTGGGGAGATTGCGTTTGTATTGCCAGAAGCAGCTGTAGAACCCGTGTTATTCGTCAATGATGGCGGCGTGCTGATTAGTGTTTTGAACTGGCGAATTGGGTTGCAATAACGTTCAACGGGCTACCGTGTTAGGCATCCAGCGGATAGACACAATTTGCTCATGGCAGTGCCTATGACAATGTTATGATTTCTGTCATCAATCATTTGACACTGACCTAAAGATGACTTAAACTACAGTTATCTTTTTAAAAGCGGTGTTTAATCAATAACTATCCGCTATTTTAGCAGGGAGGTTTTGATGAAAATTCCTTTCGCAATTAATAAAGACGCAGATTAGCACACGCGGCAAGCGCAACCCCTGCCGCGTGTTTGTTTTTATATACACAATTTAGAGTTATTAGGAGGAACTTCAAAATGGATTACAGCATAATTAGCAAAATCCAAAAGGCAAAGGAATATGCAGAAGACCCCAGTCGTGTTACCTTCAATAGTTTGGAGATTGAATTCCGCGGGAACAACAACACCTACAGAGTCACACTTGGACCAGATGGCTGGCAATGCACTTGCCCTGGTTTTCAAACTTATGGGATTTGCCCACATATTATGACATTAGAAAAATTATTTACGCCTATGCTCAAGCGTGAACGGCTACCTTATGCGCCTGGGCAAAATATTGTGAGCGACGTGGAAAAAGCCAATCAATATGCTCATGAGACTGATCGCATCCGTTTCATCTCATTTGAGGCGACTTTTAGAGGCGGACACAATACCTATCATGTCACTTATCATGATGGCAAATGGAACTGTGATAATCCATATTTCCAGAGCAGAGGTGTATGCAGCAATACAATGGCGATGGAAAAATTGCTCAAGGGTATGGTTAAACCTGTGTTTTTAGTACAAGAATCACAACAATCTGTGGAATAAATTGATTTGATTAAAAAGTTGTCTGGATGTCCTTGTGCGTGCTATAATCCACCCGTTGAGGTAGTTACGTGCAAGGATTTTTTGATATATTCAAATATTCTAAAAATTTTTTGTGAAAAATAACCATAGCAACAGTCAATCTCTCAACACTTCTCCGCGTTGACAAGTTTGATTTTATGAAGCAAACTGGTTAACCTATCAAAATTAAGTTGTAATAATTAGGTTTGGTTTAAGGAGGGAATTCCCTTGGGCGTATTAATGGAGGTCAGAGACCTCGTCACACGGTTTTATACGCAAGAAGGGACAGTTTATGCCGTAAACGGTGTGTCTTATGATTTACAAGAAGGTGAGACACTCGGTATCGTCGGTGAAAGCGGCAGCGGCAAAAGTGTCCATGCACTATCAATTATGGGGTTGATCCCCCAGCCCCCAGGTAAGATTGAATCTGGCTCGGTGATGTTCCAGGGACGTGACCTGTTAAAACTCTCGCGGGATCAGATGCGCCTGGTACGTGGGGCAGAGATCGCCATGATCTTCCAAGACCCAATGACATCACTTAATCCTGTTTTGAAGATCGGCACGCAATTAACCGAAGGGTTAAAGTTACACCTGGGAATGACCCAAAGCCAAGCCGAAAACCGGGCGGCTGAACTGTTAGATATGGTGGGTATCCCAGATGCTCGCAAACGTTTAGATGCTTATCCGCATCAATTTTCCGGTGGGATGCGCCAGCGTGTTATGATTGCCATTGGGTTATCTTGTAATCCCAAATTGTTGATTGCAGATGAACCAACAACCGCCCTGGATGTAACAATTCAAGCACAAATTATTGAGTTAATTAAACAGCTCAAAGAAGAGTTAGGCATGGCAATCATCTGGATTACCCATGATCTGGGTGTTGTTGCTGGGATCGCCGATACCCTTCAGGTGATGTATGGCGGGATGATCTTAGAGCGTGGTCCAATCAAGGCAGTGATGCATAACCCACACAATGCATATACACTTGGGTTGATGAACTCTCTACCGCGTTTAGATGAAGATGGAAACCGGCGGTTACAACAGATTGAAGGCTCACCGCCAGATATGCGCATTGAGCCAGTGGGTGATCCTTTTGCACCACGTAATCCTTATGCAACCGAACGTTGCTTTAAAGAGCGTCCCCCGCTGCGTCAAGTAGAAGGCAGTGCAGAAGGTCATTTAGTTGCGGCATGGTATGATTTACCCGCCGTACTAAAAGCGGAGGCAGCTCAAAATGGATAGTGTCGTTGGAAGTAAGGTCATGCAGCAACAAGAACAAACACAAAATGAAGATCGTGAAGTTATTTTAAGTGTTCGGGGTTTGAAGAAGCACTTCCCTATTACAGCCGGGATCGTGATCCAACGTCAGGTTGGCGCGGTTAAAGCGGTAGATGGGGTTGATTTTGATGTTTACAAGGGTGAAACGCTCGGCTTGGTAGGTGAATCCGGTTGTGGTAAAAGCACCACCGGACGGACTATCTTGCAGTTATACCGTCCAACCGCTGGCTCGGTGGTGTTTGAAGGCAAAGAACTAACAACAATGCGTGGTAATGAACTGCGTCAAATGCGCCGCCGGATGCAAATCATCTTCCAAGACCCGTTTGCCTCCCTCAACCCCCGTATGACCGTTGGGAACATCGTCTCTGAACCGCTTTTAGTTCATAATGTTATGAGCAAAAATGAGCGTAAAGAATATGTTAGCCACCTGCTGGAAAAAGTGGGGCTGAATCCTTTTTATATCAACCGTTACCCACATGAGTTTTCCGGTGGGCAACGCCAACGTATTGGTATCGCCCGCGCATTAGCTTTAAATCCATCCTTCATTGTAGCGGATGAACCCATCTCTGCCTTGGACGTATCTATTCAGGCGCAAGTGGTAAACTTATTAGAAGACCTACAACAAGAATTAAACCTAACTTATCTATTTATTGCACATGACCTGAGTATGGTGCGCCATATTTGTGATCGTGTGGCGGTGATGTATTTAGGCAAAGTGGTGGAAATTGGACCGACCAATCTGGTATATGATAACCCATTACACCCCTACACGCAGGCTCTTTTATCTGCTGTGCCAGTACCAGACCCAGAAGTTGAAGAAAAACGCCGCCGGATCATCCTGACAGGAGACGTGCCAAGCCCAGCAAACCCGCCGCAGGGATGCAACTTCAGCACCCGTTGCCCTGTGAGCTTTGATTTATGCTATCAAGAACCAGACCCGCCCCTGATTGAAGCAGAACCTGGGCATTTTGTTGCTTGCCATCGCGTTTTATAAAGCGTTTGAAGGGACGTGAGGTATCATGTCCCTTTTTCATTTCATGATTTAATTAACTAGAAAAAACCATAACCCCCTGCAACAAAAGCGGCAGCGTCATAATTTGCCACCAGGGTGATCCATGATCTGCTAAGTGCCCCATAAAATGCACGCGCAGGTTATGGGCTAAAGCCAGTTGAACAGTGGACATTAACGGACTCTCCGGCGGTAAAAACCAGGTCGTACAGCTTTCTTTCAGGTCTGTTGCTAAGCCATGATTAAACACCGGTTTGGTATAATTGGCAGTTTTCCCCGGTGCATCAACCAAAAGTGGGTGCCCACCAAGATACAAAATAGCCCCAGAATAATTAAAATGAATAGCATCAATATACCCCCCTACACACACAGACCCATCCCAATCTAGGTTATCTGGCTGCCAGCGCAAACGCACTAAAGCTGTGCCGTCCTCCCCGCCCCAATATAATGTGATAACGGATGAGGGGACATCCAACGTAAACAACCCATATTCCCCTTCAATGGGGAAAGTTCCACCCGCACCTTGAATATATAGCATCTGTTGAGCAGCCGGGGGAATCGTCCAGTGTTGTGTGAGTTGCCCACTCATTTCATCATTCATTAATTTGCGCACTCCATATCTTAAGCTTAGTTTAGGTTATCTTAACGCGCATGTGTTATATTGAAAATAGAAAGTGCAGGAGCGTCTTATGCGGATTAAAAATTTTCATTATGAACTTAGTTGGGCAAGGTTAGTTTCCGATATTTTAAGCCCGCCGATTGTTTGGGCGTTATTAGCATTTCCAATCGCGTTTAGAGAGGCAGATTCTGTACAAGAAGCACTTCGCTGGGCAAGTATTTATATCTTTTTGGTTTGTGTGGTGCCAATTCTATTCATTTTTTGGATGGTTAAACGGGGTAGCATCACGGATATTCACATGAAAATCCGTAGACAACGCATCCGTCCTTTTTTAGTTTCGTTGTTTAGCACAGGGCTGGCATGGGGCGTTTTAAGATTAATGGGTGCCCCTAGTATGATACTCATGTTAGCTTTGTTCAGCCTTATTCAACTCACCGTGATGACCTTCATCACATTAGTGTGGCAAATCAGCATTCATGCCATCAGTATCAGCGGCGCAACAGTTGCACTTGCTGTGCTTTTTGGCTCCATCCCTGCGTTGCTAAGCACACCAACCATCTTCATTGTGGGCGCAGCACGCATAAAACTTAAGCGGCACACACCTGCTCAAGTTCTAGCTGGCACATTAGTTGGCATGATTATCCCCTTAGCATTGTTCGTCTTCATACTATAAAGTCGGGCAATCGTTGGGGAATCGACTTGGAAAGAAATCTCTTTCGTTTTATAGTTTGTTACAGAGGTGCAATCACAAAGACAAACTATGAGACGACTATTTGTATTTTTGATCTTCTTGCTGTTTATTTTTCCAACGCTATCACAGGCGGCACCAGATTACCGCCCAACAAAAGTCGGTGATTCCTATTCACCAGACCTTGATGCGATCACGGTATCTTATGTTATCCGTAATGTGGGCGGCACAACAACAGATAACGCCACAGCCACGCTAACATGGGTACAAGCCAACAACACACGCACGCCATTAGTCAACGCTTTGGTTGGACCAATCGCGCCTGATTCAGTGTATTCTGGGGAATTTGTATTTATTGTCGGCACATTACCGCGCGGCGAAATTATCAATATGCAAATTGAAATCCGCCTGCCTGGCACACCCAACACCCCGCCTATTACAACAAGCTCTGAGTTGTTTTCTATTCGCATACCCTTGTTAGGTGAATCCCCCACACCCGCCGCACCAAGCAGTGCATCAGATGACGGCATCTTATCACTACCGCTGATAGGCTTACAAATTGACACCACTGACCCGACCCAGGTTCTTATTTTGATCGGGATCATCATTTCTGGGGTATTGTTGTTAATGATTGTGTGGTTGATGCTGCGGTTGCTTTTCCAGCGCACACCGTCTTTTGGTACATGGCAGCCGCCTTATGCCACCATGCCCCCGCATGATCCTAACACCATCTACGGGCGGCGGCAATTATGGCAACAACATGCCCAGAATAATATCATTCAAATTCCTTGCCGTGATGTCCAAGCGCGTAAGGTGCTTTTGGGTACGAATGGGCAATTTCTTTCTGGCTGGAAAATATTAGCCATCCGAATGACGCAATATGATATGTATGGACGTGTCTCTCGTAGTGAAGTTTTAGCATCTCGTAAGATGGTCAAACGCTTAAACCGCGCTGCCCATAAGCAATTAGATGACAAAAAGCGGCAGCAGTGGGCACGCCCAGTTGCAAAATATTTATCCAAACAGTTTAAGAAAAAGATCAACGCCCGCAGCGCAATGCTGCCCATTGCGCTAGATGTTCGGTTTCAAGGTCATCATGGGGAAGTTCGCATCGTATTTGAGTTATATGATTGTCAACAGAATTATCCGCATCGACTGGATCAATGGGAGCCAGAGATGACCGTCATCGGTAAAAATATCTATGAAAGCTACACTTATACAATATTTGGTCAGCATGGTACGGAAAATTATAAAGATTTCCGGCGGCGGCTATTGGCTGATGTGGAAAGCACACTGATGCAATTGCTTCATTTGGTGACTATTACGCCACCAAAACCCAACCAGCCCCCCATACAACCACCACCACAAACTCAGCCAACTCCACCACCAGATACGAACCCGAACCTCAAAGCCGTGCAGCAATCCATTAGCGATGAGGAGAGTGACCTTGGGGATACGGTTCCCCATCAATCAGACAGATAGATCCCAATTGGCGACATCTGCCATAAACTGGTGGGCTGTCATATCCAGATGCAGCGGGGTGATACTCACGTATCCGTTGGCAACTGCCCATAAATCTGTGCCTTCTTCATCTAAGCGTCCACCGGGCGGATCACCAACAATGCGATACACCGAATCAGTCTTTTCTAGTTCATCTAGGTATTCACGTAATCCCTGACGGGTAAGGCGAATCCCCTTCACTTGGTTGACAGGTGGAATATTGACGTTAAGAATAGTAAAGGGGGGTAATTTACGCCCTAAAATATTTTTGACAATAGCATGAGCGACACGCGCCGCTTCTTGATAGTGTGTTGGATGATTGGCATCATGCTGATCTAACGAAAAGGCAATTGCCGGCACACCATGAATGGACGCTTCTAGGGCGGCAGTCACGGTGCCACTATAAGTGATATCTTGCCCCATGTTCGCACCACGATTAATGCCGCTCACTACTAGGTCGGGTGCCCAACGAATAGCACCTAGTGCTGCTACTGCGATGCAATCCGCCGGTGACCCATGAATAGCCATGGCTGGCGTACCATCGGCAAGTTGAGTGTGTTTAAAGGGAATATCAGTAAATAGCGTTTTTTTATGCCCACTGGCACTCTGATTGACGGCTGGCGCAATCACCTGAACATCGCCAAAGGCTTTCATGGCTTGTGCTAACATACAAATTCCGGGGGCATCAACGCCATCATCGTTGGTAACTACAATGTATGCCATAATCTAATCTCCATTAAGTTTAACCGCATGTTAACAGTTGAATTGTTATCATCAAGTTGTTATCGTACACCTGAACGTGGTCAAATACGACCCAGGGAGTGTGCCATTATGTCAAATGACGACCATTTCCGCCTTAATATGATGGAAGGGTTATCCAAGTTCAATAGTGCGCGTTCCAAAGCATTTTGGAAAGAGATGATTAATCTATTGCGTGGTAAACCCGTTGAGTTACTCAGTTTTGATGAAATTCGTGAACGATTGCGTTTGCGTGAGGAAAGCTATAGAGGGTTACAAGACATCCCATTGGATAAAATCGTGGGGAGTGTGGGGCGGTATCGCGAATTTACACGAGACTTTTTACCCAAAAACGAAAAAATGAAAGAGCGTTGGAGTCGCGTTTATGCCCAAGCAACCAGTATGGAAGGGCTACCGCCGATTGAAGTGTATAAAGTGGGTGATCTCTATTTTGTGCGAGATGGTAATCACCGCGTGTCTGTCGCCCGTCAGCTTGGGGCTAAATTCATAGAGGCACATGTAACCGAATTACCCACAAGTATTGAATTACACCCGGATATGTCTCAGGATGAGCTAGAAGATGCCGCTGCTTATGCTGCCTTTTTAGAAGAAACCAAGTTGGATCAAGTGCGCCCGCATCACAAGCCCCTTAAGTTGAGTGAACGCAGTCGATACGCTGACTTGTTGGGGCATATTTATTTACACAAGTCCATTCTAGAGTTTATGGCAGGGCGTGAGCTAAGCATTGAGGAAGCCGCCATTCATTGGTATGACAATGTGTACCGTCCGGCACTTACCTTGATTCAAAAATATAATATGATGCAGCATCTTGATCCATCGCGTACAGAAACAGATTTATATTTATGGCTGGTAGATCATCTGCGAGAAGTTCGTGAGCATTTTGGAGAACAAGCCCCATCCAAAAAGATCAGCGATGCACTGGTTGACTTCCTCAAAGAGCGTGGTATGCCTGTGCCAGATGAACTACGGCGTGAAGATGATGATTCCATGATTTTATCTCACACACAAATCATAAAGGCTCTTGAAGATTCTCAAGATCAAGAAAAGAGCCAGCCAGACGACACCGAAGATCACGACGACATTGAGCGTTAACCATCAATCCGACAGAACAGCGTGTATTTAAAGATCAAATATGCGCTGAACTTCTGGCTGTTCATATTCTGCCCCACCGGTTAATACGCGCAAGTTGGGGCGCATCTGTACTTCTCCGCTAGAATGAACATGCCCACACAAAACAGTAAACGTGACGTGTGGATAAGCATCCGCAACATCTAGTAGAGCATCGCCAGCAGCTTTACAGGTAAAATGAGGTAAAAACGGATCATCCCATGTAGATGCCTTTCCCTGATACCAACAGGCTTGTTGAAACGGTGGCGGATGCAACATGACCATCACTTGCGGATACTGTCTTGCCGCTTCCGGCAAAATACCGCGTAAATAATCCCCTGCTTGTACTCCCAATTGGTTCAATTTTTGCATTAATATCGCTTTATCCGCAAGGCGAAGCGATTGAATATGAACATAATCATTTAACATGATGGTAGATGCCATAAAATCCCCATATTGACCATCGCCCCAACCATCATGCCCAACTAGGGCAACGTGCGGTGTTAGTTCCACAACGCCTGCGGCGGGCATCCAGGCAACACCGCGTTTTTGGCGGGTTAAGGTCGCCATTTGAGCACGAACAGGCTCAATATCCCCGCCATAAAAATCATGATTTCCCAACACAAAATAAACAGGTTTTATCAGTTTAAGCGCGATATATTGCACTGTACTGGCAACAGTCTTGGCATTAGCAATATCCCCGGTAATCAATAGCGCATCAGGCTGATGTTGAGCCACTTCATCCAAAAATTGGTCAATTTGTGCCTTGTTAAGGAATTCAAAATGAATATCTGTTAGCCAAGCAACACGCATCGTTTATAATGCCTCGCCACCATTGACTTCTAACAATGTGCCAGTGATGTAGTCCTCACTTAACAGATAAGCCACCGCCCGCGCCACATCGGATGCATCACCCGTGCGTTTTAATGGGCTGCGTTGTGCTAAGGATTGCCAATGTGCATCACTCCCATGTGGTGGCTTAAGAACAGGACCAGGCAAAACAGCGTTCACACGGATGTTTTCCTCTCCTAGGCTTGCCGCACTCACTTGTGTCAACATCCATAATCCGGCTTTACTTATGCCATGGTCTGCGCGTTCTACCCAGGGGCGAATAGAGCCGTAATCGCAGATATTGACAATACCCCCACCAGGTGGATCATTACGGCGCATAAAAGGAACTGCCGCCTGTATACACAACAATGGCGCGGTCATATTCACAGCAATAGACCGATTCCAGTCCTCTGGGGTAATATCTAGCAGACGATTGCCAGTAAATGACGAGGCACTGTTTACTAAAATATGCAGGCGATCAAAATGCGCTTCCAATACGCTAAAGAGGGTCTGAACGCCTTGCGGGGTACTGATATCGGCTTGTACTGGAACAGCATCTACCCCATAAGATTTAATTTCATGAATTGTGTTGCGTACCGTGGTATCATCTGCACTATGATAATGAACAATAATATGAACACCACGCCGTGCCAATTCAAGCGCAATCGCTTTACCAACACGGTGTGCGCTGCCTGTAACAATAGCAACCTGATCGGTTAAGTCTATTTGCATATTCCTTACCCTTTCTAAACAATGCTATCTTACAACAGTCTTTAAAAGTAAACGATAAAGAGGTCATGAGAAGGGAAACCATCAATGAAACTGATTATTCAAATCCCTTGCTTAAACGAAGAGCATACCTTACCCCTGACATTAGCAGAACTACCCCGTGATATTGAGGGTATTGATACGATT
>RFHA01000280.1 GCA_003696565.1 Chloroflexota bacterium | reverse complement strand
AGCATGGCAGAAAGCTGCGTTTCTGAAACGGGAGCGCCGGGCGCGAGGCTGCATGTACCAACAATGCCACACATCTTAACTGAGTCCTGTTTTCTTGATTTTGCCGCTCGTGGTTTTGGGCAGGCTTTCTCTAAATTCAATCTGTTGGGGAACCATGTAATCTTCCAGATGGGCGCGGCAGTGGCGCAGGACGTCGCGCTCTGTCAAGGTGCTGTCGTTGGTGACAATGAACGCTTTGATGGCCTGGCCTAAAATGGGGTCTGGTATGCCGATAACGGCCGTTTCTGTGACACCGGGCAAGGTATACAGCACATTTTCCACTTCCTTGGGCGCAACTTTTTCCCCCCGGCTTTTAATAATGTCGTCCTGCCGTCCCACAAAGTAGAAAAAGCCATCTTTATCCATGCGAAACAAATCGCCGCTGTAACAAACCTGTTCGCCGGGCAGGGGGCCAGGCCGGTAACGGCGGGCAGTCGCTTCTGGATTTTCCCAATAGCCGCGCATGACATGCCGCCCGCGAATAACCAGTTCCCCAATTTCGCCGGGGCCAAGGCGACGGCCGTTTTCATCTTCCAGCCACACTTCCGTGCCGGGAATGGCAATGCCCACAGACCCAGGCCGCCGGTCAAGCTCTTCAGGCGGCAGGTACAATGTGCGCTTGGTTTCCGTCAGGCCATACATGGAATAAAGCGTGGCCTGCGGAAATTTTTGGCGAATCGCTTCGATGTGACTGGGCGGCAAAGCGGCGGCGGTGTTGGTAATGTAGCGCAAATGGCTCAAATCATATGGCGACAAATCCATTTGCAGCAGCAAGGCAAAAATAGTAGGCACACCAGGAAAACCCGTCACCCGCTCTTGTGCCATGCGTTTGAGAATGTAGGCCGGGTAAGTAAATGAATTTTCCAGCACCAGCGTGCCGCCAAATTTGAATGTCATCAACAACTGGTACAGCCCATAGTCAAACGAAAGCGGCAGGACGTTGATCACAATGTCGTCTGGTGTGTTTTGCAGGTAGGTGATGATGGATGAGGCGGCAAATACCACGTTGCTGTGCGCCGACATCACGCCTTTGGGGTCGCCTGTGGAACCGGAGGTGTATATGAGGCAGGCCAAATCCTGGTCGATGGTTTGGCGCGGGGGGCAAATGGGCTGGCACGTGGCCTGAATGTCGTCGTAGCTGAGGGTGTGTTTGCCGGGTGGGGTGTGTGCGCCTGTGCCGATGATGGTGTGGATGGAGGGGGCGGCGCTGGCTGTGGAAACGGCCGTTTCAAAATGTCTGCCTGCTGCCACCAACACGGCTGCCCGGCAGTTATTTGCCAGAAAAACCAGCTTCTCCTGCTTGGTGGTCACATTAACCGGCACAAAAACAGCATTGGCCTTTAACGTGGCAAAAACAGCCACCACCATTTCCACCGAATTTGGCAGCCAAAGCAGCACCCGGTCGCCCCGTTTTACCCCCCGCGACACCAAAGCGTGAGCCAGCCGGTTTGCCATCTGGTCAATTTGGGCATAAGTAAACCGGCTTTTGCCGCAAACTAGCGCAATTTTATCTGGTGTCCGCTGCGCACTTTTTTCCAAAAAATCATGGACGAGCTGCATCCCCAACCCCCTTGCGGGCAATATAGGCAGCCAATTTGTTGATGGAATCAAAATTGTCTGGCTCAATTTCGTGGTCTGCTACTTCAAAGCCAAATGTTTCTTCCAGAAAAATGACCAATTCTAATGTCCCGGTGGAATCGATAACGCCTTCTTCCAGAAAAGAGGCGTCATCATCAAATGGAAATTCGTCTGTTGAGAACAAAAAATTTTCGGCAATGAATTGACGGATAGCTTGTTTGATTTCCATAAAAAATCTCCTGTGAAAATTACGAAGTACGAATTACAAATTACAAAGCCCCGTTTGCCACCTGCCACATTTCACCATTCACCATTCACCATTCTCCATTTTTCATTCTCCATTGCTTCCTGAATGGCCGCGGCCAACTCCTGTACATACGGCTCGTGTACCAGAGGCAGATGCCCCGGCGCAGACAGGACGCGGGTTTCTATCTGGTTTGTAATGTGATGCCAACCCTGGTGGTAGCTGTATGGGCGCATGTTGGCCGGGCCGGAGCGCCTGGTGCAGCGGAGCAGTGTAATAGGGCCGTTGTAGGGTTTGGCAATGTAGCTGCGGGCGGCTTTGTCGGTGAGCTGGTAGATTTGTTTTGTTTTGGGATTTTCCAGGTGTTCGCTGGTAAATTCGGCCATGATTCTGGCGCGT
>RFHA01000040.1 GCA_003696565.1 Chloroflexota bacterium | reverse complement strand
GGGGGCAAAAACGGTTAACTCTGCTTCTGGATCGCTCAACGCTTCTAAAACGGCGGGATCAGCTGCTTGTACGGCGGTCAACAACACGGTGAATTCTGGGCTATCCCCAGTTGCGCTGGCTACAACAATATCTGCAATGGTGTCTTCACTATCTTGGGCACTCACGCCAAACGCCATTAATGCAAGAACGAGCACCATTAACAAACTGACAAACTTTCGCATTTCTAAACTCCTTAAAATTTACAAAATTGTGCTACGTATTCATCTTGCCAGTTCTAACTTAATCTTATCAAAAGCGAATGTTAAAGCTATTTAAGTAGTAAAAATGAGTGGTTAATCTTCCCAAACTTATGAAAAACATAAATTACAGCATATTTATACAGGCAAACAGCCATTGATGTGGGTGAGAAACATGAGAAAAGATAAGTAAAGCATAAATGCGCTTGTTTGGTGCGGCATAAAAGGGGTGAGGTTTCAATGCCTCAATCGGCAGATTTTCTGTTCGAACCGGTCAAAGTATTAGATGAAATATTTTGAACTATCATGGTTTCAATGCCTCAATCGGCAGATTTTCTGTTCGAACTTATGTAAGGGGCGTGTGATGAGCCTGCAACTGACCGATGTTTCAATGCCTCAATCGGCAGATTTTCTGTTCGAACTGATCATCACGTCTCCACCTGAAATTATTTACATCCCGTTTCAATGCCTCAATCGGCAGATTTTCTGTTCGAACCGCGGGTAGTAGCCAAGATAGGTCGCCAGACGGTCAAGTTTCAATGCCTCAATCGGCAGATTTTCTGTTCGAACTTAGAAAGTTAATTGTACACGGAGCTATAACAAAGGTTTCAATGCCTCAATCGGCAGATTTTCTGTTCGAACCCCTCAAATCATAGCATAATTAACGAAATTTGGCAAGAAATTGGTGCATTTCAAAAATTTTTATCTGTTTAGGATCACTTGGCTTAATACTTTAACAATAAAAACAAGCCTATTCAGTAAAAATCTTGCGAGAGGCTACGCGGGGAAGCCCAGGTGCTTCGCCTCTCGCATTGAAGATGAGTCGAATCCCCTTTCCCCCAATAAAACCGCCTTAAACACTTCATCACACATCTGCCGCCTCATATGTTTGTGTTGGTCGCTCTAACCGATGAGGGTCTTCTATGGCGGTGTGATGGCGCAAATCCAACCCCTAGCGTATGGGGTTGATCCCCAAGCCGAAGCGCATCATTTTTAATCAATTGACACTTAGATCAATCATATGTTACACTAACCGTGAATGTGTATGATATTTCCTTAAATCAGGAGGCACTTCATGTTGCAAATCAATGTCATTCAAATGAATTTAACTGGCGGATTTGACTCCATGAATGTGCCTCCTTACCGTTAGACTCTATACTGCTACCAGCAAGAATACCAGTAGCAACAGTCACGGAGGCGCACAGAGTGTGATGCTTGTGGCTGTTTTGTGATTCTTGGGTGGTCATCAAAATACCTACCCCACAGCCATGAGCAACCGCCTCGTGGCTGTTTTTTTTCGGCAGGAGAACGATGAATGACGCACTTTAACAAAATGGATTATGACGAGCAGATCACGCAT
>RFHA01000279.1 GCA_003696565.1 Chloroflexota bacterium | reverse complement strand
GGGGTGCATTATTATAAAGTGATCGTCCATGGTCACAGTTTGCCCCCACAAAAAGAAAATATCGGTGAAGATACAGCGAAGCGTGTGCCGCTGGATAAGCGCGTGTATTTCATTCCAGATGCGCTAACCAGCGAGATCATGTGGATTGGTGTTACAACCTTTATTTTGGTTTTGCTTTCGGTTTGGTTCTTCCATGCCCCATTAGAAAATCATGCAGACCCCCAAGTTACGCCATTAGGAACAACTGCGCCGTGGTATTTCTTATGGATTCAGGGTGCCCTAAAAATGGGTGATAAGGTGCTGTGGGGTATTATCTTCCCGACGGTTGTGTTGGTTGTGTTGATGATTTTGCCATATATTGATTTAACGCCAAGTCGTCGGTATGCAGATCGCCGGTTTGCCATTAGTGCCATGCTGGTTGTGATGTCTGGGATGACGGTGTTAAGTTATATGGGCTTGGCAGAATATGGGGTGAATACCTCCGCCGATGCTGAAATTTTACATCACCTAACACACGAACCGGCTCACAATAAGATGGGTATTCTGTTACCCGTGCCATATGATGAACTAGCCCCAGGGATTTATACAACACGTCAGTTTGAAGCAGAAGAAGGTGAAGGCGAAGCAGCAATTGCAGCATTAAATGCTTACCTAAGCCAAGCGCGTGAGGGCGAGATCATCGTAGAAGAGTTACGTAGCACCCACCACCCCACCATCAGCGACGTGAGTGATTTGCGCTTCCGCCCAGTTCCAGCTGGTACACGGTTGGAAGATGTATTAAAAGAGTTCGCTCATGAAATTGAATCTGAAAACAAAGAGCTATACAATGGCTGGGGTATGATTATCGTCTCTGATCATCAGGAAAACCTGCGCCGTGTGGATGTGTTGATTATTTGGGAAACCGTCGAGATGGAAGAGGGCGAGCCGGTATTGGTAAACGGTGAGGTTGTTCCGATTTTGAACTATGTGGATGCCTTAAGCAACGAAGCGATCCCCAACATTGAGGATATCAGCTTGGCAACAACGGCAGATTACACGATTACTGAGGTAGAGGGTACAACCGTTGTTGTGGATGCAAACGGGAATGAAGTCTTCTCTAGTGCAGATTATGTGTTGGTTGAAGCCAGTGATGGCACAATTGTAAGTGAGGACGGCACAGCTGTTCTGTCAGCAGACGGTTTGTTATTGTTGGCGCAGGACGGCGTGCCAGTAACCATTCCACAGTATACGATCTCAGAAGATCATTTATTCATCCACCGCAATGCGGCATACTTTATGAACTAAGTGACAAGAAAGCCTACCTACGATATAACAGGTAGGCTTTACTAAGCAAAATAAGGGAAAAAATATGCTACAACGGATGCTCATAGATAAAATTGAAAACCGCATCCTCGTGGGTATTGTTGCTTTTGTCGGCGTGATGATTCTGGTCGGCTGGGTAGCAATCAACGAAGGTGCGCGCATGAGTTCATTTGAACGCCAGTTTGAAGCACGTTCAATTGAGCGCGGCGCAGAACTATTTGCAGCAAACTGTTCAACGTGTCATGGCGCGGAAGGGCTAGGGATCAACGGGCGTGCGCCTGCGCTCAACAGCCCACATCTTTTTGGGTATGATTATTTTGCCGAGATCAACAATGAAATTGATCGCCTGCAAGAGCGTGATGCTGAGTTAGAAGCAGAACTAGGTGCGATGATGGATGAAATCCGTGCTGGTGTTAGTGATGAACGCCGTGCGGAAATCCTAGAACGTCAAACTGAAATTTCAGAAGAGCGCGATTCAATCGCGACACAATTGGCAGATTTAGAAACGCAAAAGCAAGATTTGATTGTGGCTTTACAGCCAGCAATTGATAATGGCTACCCCATCACAACGCAGTTAACAGCTGACGGGGAAAGTGTGACAGTCATCCAACCAAGCCGCCTGGCACAACTGGGTTGGTCAAACACGTTGGAATCATTCATATTGACAACGCTGATTCATGGTCGCCCAACAAGTATTGGCTATTGGCCCCAGCCGATGGTGGCATGGGAACAAACCGCTGGAGGTCCACTGCGGCGGGATCAGATTCAGGATATTGCAAACTATATCTTGAACTGGGACAAAGGCAATGACTGGACGCTTGAAGATGCGCTGCGTGTGCAACAATATGGGATTGTCCCTGGCTTGGGCGGTGGTGGTGGTGAACAAGTACCGCCAGTTGGTGTAGATGTTGATGCAATTCTGCAACGCCTAGAAGAGCAAAATATTGTCGGTGACCCAGTACGGGGTGGTCAAATTTATACCAACGCTGCAACATCACAGCTAGGGCGGCGTTTGGGTTGCTCTGGGTGTCATATGGGTGGTGTGGCAGCTCCTAATACAGAAGAAACCTGGGATGCTATTTTGAATGAACGCCTTAATGACCCAGCATTAGCAGGGTATACACCGGAACGCTACCTGGTGGAAAGTATCGTACAGCCAGGGAATTACATTGTACCTGGTTGGCCCGCTGGGCAAATGCCTGCCAATTTTGGTGAGCAAATAAGCCTGCAAGATATTGCGGATATTATCGTGTATCTGCGTTCTTACAGTGACTCAGAGGTTGGCTCCTGGTTAGAGGGCACTGGTGAAGCAGCCCCTGCCGATAACACTGAAAACAGTGAAGAAAGCAGTGGCGAATAATTCTAAGCCATAGTCATTCAGTACACACATGCCCCTGGTTTAACAGGGGCTTTTTGTTAAAATCATCACAAAATGTTGGCATGATGAAAGAGAGTGCTTCATGCGTAAATGGCTTTTATTAGGCATGCTTTTGAGTGTATTGGGTGCGGGGTATCTGATCGCACAAGTTGATCTGGAAGAAGCGTTAACCTGTGATCCGACAGAGTTAGTGTTTAATCAGTTAGATTTACAAGCTGAATTAGATACATTTGCGGCAGATTTAAGTGAAGACCCAACGACAGCGTTAGAACGACTTTATGAAACAGGGTTGCAATACCAAGAGATGGCGTTAGAGTGCGGTTACATTCCAGCGGACGCTGGCGATTTATTCGTTGGGACAGACATTGACCGAATTATGAATATTTTGGAAACTGTTCCAGGTGATCCGATTAATGGGCAATTGTTATATAACGACGAAGCCGAGGCAGCAGATGGAAATACGTTGGGTTGTTTAGGATGCCATCGTGACGATGAAACATCCACAGGTCCACAGGTCGCTGGAACATGGACACGCTGGGATGAAATCCACAGCTTAGAATCACGCTTTGAAGGCTATACATTTGAGCGTTATATTGTGGAAAGCATTATTGACCCTTGGGCATATACAGTAGATGGTTATCCAGAAAATATTATGCCAAATAATTTTGGTGATCGCTTAAGCTATCAGAATTTAGCCGACTTAATTGCATATTTATCTAGTCAAGATCAGTTGCTAGACTGAAAAGACACTAACACGGTACAATAAGCGCGTGTTTTATCAACCAACAATGAGGAGACACCATGCGGAACAGAATCGCTTTATTCATGCTGATTTGCAGTTTATTTTTAGCAGTGCCGGTTATGGCACAAGATGAGACACCAGAGCCGACAGAGCCACCCATCACATTTGAAGAATTACAAGCATTAATTAGCCGTAGCGAACTAACTGAAGCAGAAATAGAGGCGTTAATTGACCAACTAAACGATTTAACGCCTATTCAACCAACAGCTACGCCACGCCCCCCCACAGCCACCCCTGCCCCGTTAGAAGCCGTGCAGGCTACAGTAGAAAATGAAGTCGCAGCTGCCATTATTTCTGGTCAAACACAGGTATCTGATACAACACAACCGGCAGCCCAAGAAGATGACGACGAAGCTAGAGGGCTTGGGTTAGTCTTGTTACTGCTTGGCGGGGGTGTTGTGAGTGTGGTGATGCTTGTGGGGCGCAAAGGTGGAATCTAATTTTCCACCTTATTCGTGATTTATATCACAAATCGATTTATAATGTATTGAAAAGAAGAGTGTGGAGTATTGTTATATGGCACAAGCAACCTGGGAAAAACAGGCGGCTGGTCTTGAGTATGAGAAAATAATCAAGAAAAAAAGCACCAATTGGAAATTTTTGGTTGGCGGTGGTTTGATTTTAGCATCAGTACTGTACTTGATTATCTCTAGCACGATCAGCGGGGCAAGTTATTTCATCACGGTTGAGGATTTATTGGCAAACCCTGAGTATGTTGGGCAACGTGTAAGAATTAGCGGCGCGGTGTTAGGTCATACGATTGAATATGATAGCGAAAATCTGATTTTAGATTTTACTATTTCCCACATACCAGATGAATATGACAACCTGGCAGAAGCATTACATCAATCTGTCAATGATCCAACAATGGCACAGATTCCAGTTCATATTGAAAATCAGGTAAAGCCAGATTTGCTAAGACACGAAGCACAGGCAATTGTAACTGGGTATTTGGGCGAAGATGGTGTGTTTTATGCATCCGAGCTGAATTTAAAATGCCCCAGTCGTTTTGATGATGGCAGTTCTAGCCAAAATTTAGCGGATGACGTAGATCACAGCGAGGAATACGCCGATTATGCTGGCTGAAATTGGTGTTGTTGCGCTGGGTTTGGCGTTTATCGCATCGATGTATGCTATAGTGGCGGCAATTTATGGCGGGCGAACACACCAAGAGCGTTGGGTCATCAGTGCGCGAAATGCAGCAATTGCCACCTTCCCCTTGATGCTAATTGCCTGCCTAGTATTGGTCATCGCGTTGATGAATGGTGAATATCAGATCAATTATGTACGAGCCACAACAGACCCTAGCACCCCCGATTTTTATCGATTTACAGCGTTATGGGGGTCACAAGAAGGTTCGTTATTGTTCTGGTCGTCCATCATGAGTTTGTTTGCGATGTTAGCAATGCTAATCAACTGGCACAATGAACGTCGGTTAATGCCATACGTTATTGCCTATTCTATGGCAACGTTGGCGTTTTTTCTGTTTTTGTCCTTGTTTTTAGAAAATCCATTTGAACGGGTGTGGTTAACACTTGGAGAAGATGGTCAAACGCGCGTAGTGGATTCGTTGTTTATCCCACCAAACGCTTTTCCCCCTACACTAGAAAGCCTTGCAGCAGATGCTCGTGGATTGAACCCCTTATTAAGGCATTTTGGGATGATCATACATCCCCCAATGCTTTATTTAGGGTTTGTTGGCTTTACAATCCCATTTGCATTTGCTATGGCAGCCTTAGCCTCTGGCGATCTGTCTACGAATTGGATCAAAGCGACTCGTCGCTGGACGTTGGTGGCGTGGCTGTTTTTAAGTTTGGGTTTAATCCTCGGTGGGCGTTGGGCATATGATGTATTAGGCTGGGGAGGCTATTGGGGATGGGACCCAGTAGAAAATGCCGCATTTTTACCCTGGCTGATTGGCACGGCATTCCTGCATAGCGTGATGATCCAAGAAAAGCGTGGGATGCTAAAAGTTTGGAACATGTTTTTAATTATCGGCACATTCAGTGCTGTGATGTTTGGAACGTTTGCCACACGCAGCGGTTTAATTGAAAGCGTGCACAGCTTTGCCCGTAGCGAAATTGGATTACCAATGTTTATCTTTTGGGCGGGCATTACGCTGGTTTCCGTCAGTATGATTATTTGGCGGTGGAACCGAGGTGAATTACAAGATGAGCATCACTTTGCAGGATGGTTTAGCCGAGAAACCATGTTTGTGCTAAATAACATCGTGTTTATTGTATTGGCGGTTGCCATTTTTTGGGGTAGTTTTGGGGCACCAATTATCTCAGAGTTGTTTGCTGGGGAAGAAATTACACTAGGAACAGATTACTTTATGCGTGTGACTCCACCATTGTTTGCCCTCATGTATATTTTAATGGGTGTCGCACCAATTTCGGCTTGGGGGGCAACATCGATAAACCGCATGGGGCGAGCTATGGTCATCCCGCTTATGCTGACGTTTTTGACACTGGTATTGATTGTATTGCTTGGTACGCGGCATCTGGTTGCGCTAGTTGCGTATGGTGTAGTTAGCCTGGCGGGTTGGGTAGCAGTTTACGAAACGTATCGTGGGATGATGGCGCGGGTGCGAACTCGTCATGAAAACCCACTTGTGGCGTTAATTGCTTTGTTCACACGGAACCGGCGGCGATATGGTGGCTATATTGTCCACTTAGGTATTGTTGTAATTGGCATCGGAATCATCGGTAGTACGCTGTTTCAAATTGAGCGGCAAGGGTTAATTCTACGTGGAGAGACGTTGCAAATTAACGATGAGTATGCCCTTCGCTTTGATGATTTCACGGTTGCCCAGGCAAATGACGGGCGTATTATGGACATCGCCACAGTGACAGTCATCCGTAACAATAAAGAGATCGCCCAACTGCAACCACGGATTGATCAATTTCCCTCAATGCCGATGAGTATCGCCGGGGCACATAGCACACTTGAAAATGATTTTTATGTATTGCTTGTCCCTTGGGAGAATATCAGCGCAGAGAGTGCGATTTTCAAGGTGTATATCAATCCATTAGTGAACTTAGTGTGGTGGGGTGGTTTAATCCTCATCTTAGGGACAATCATCTCGGTTTATCCCAATGATAAAATTCCGGTTCGCGTCCGGTCAACTGTTCAACCACAATTAGCGACAGGTGCAGCATGGGGCGATTAATCATTATCTTACTCAGTTTTTTGATAAGCATTGTGGTTCTTGCCCAGGATGAACCACAACCGACCCCAATTGTCGTGACATACGACGATGTCAACGCCGTTGCGCAACAATTATACTGCCCTGTGTGTGAAAACGAACCGTTACATACATGTGGCGCGCCGGCGTGTGTTCAATGGCGAGAAGAAATCCGTGAGCAACTTGCTGCCGGGCGCACGAGTGAGCAGATTGTGGATTATTTCGTCACAAATTACGGGGATCGTGTTGTCGGCATCCCACAAGATGATGGACTACGGTTACTATCAATTGCTGGTCCGCTTGTGGTTTTAATATTAGGCGGGCTATTAGGGTTTTTCGCTATTCAACGTTGGCGGAACACACGCCCAATGCAACCCCACACACAACACCCCACTACAACAGAAGATGAGTCGTATCGTTCGCAATTAGAGCAAGACCTACGTTTATAAACTTATGGAAATGATTACAGAGCAAAAACGGCGTTTTTCACTCAGCTTAGGATCAATTGTTTTGATGTTGGGTATCTTAAGCTTTGTTGGGGTTATTGGCTGGGCATACATTGAGCAAAACCGCACACTAGGAGAAAACCGCCCCGCCCCAACATTTACATTGACAACTTTTGATGGCGAGGAATTCGATTTAGAGGACTATCGGGGGCAAATCGTGGTCTTAAATTTTTGGGCAAGTTGGTGTGCCCCCTGCCATGCAGAAGCCCCTGACTTGCAGCGCATTCATGAGCGATATGCTGAGCGTGGTGTGGTATTAGTTGGTATAACGTATTCGGAAACCAGTGTTGAGGATTCACTCAATTTCATCGAACAATACGGATTGACGTATCGCAATGGTGCAGACCCCCGTATGCGTATTGCTGATTCATACCGTATCACCGGTGTGCCGGAGACATTCGTTATCAGACAGGACGGCAAAATCGTTAAATACTATCCAGGATCAATCAATGAAACGATCTTGAGCAATGTACTAGAAACACTACTCGCTGAGGACAATGCATCATGAGTCTTGAGGGGATAGTGGTTTCTAGCATTATGGCAGGGGTATTTTTGTTATGGTTGATGCTGCCATTTATTTATCACAAAGCTGAGGCTCCTATTGATGCCCCAGTAACGCGCCAACGTGAGCGACTACAAGTTTATTATCAGCGAGTGCTGCGAAATTTACACGATATTGATGAAGATTATGCAACGGGTAAATTAAGTGAGGCGGAATATATACCTGAGCGTGAAGCC
>RFHA01000278.1 GCA_003696565.1 Chloroflexota bacterium | reverse complement strand
ATGAGCCGCTGCCAAACCGTGATGATGATCCACCGAAGCGAGATGAGCCGGAGTCGTCTTTTTTATCATCGTCGCTGCTGCCACTGCCGAAGCGTGATCCGCTGGAAGATGATGAGCCGCTGCCAAACCGTGATGATGATCCACCGAAGCGAGATGAGCCGGAGTCGTCTTTTTTATCATCGTCGCTGCTGCTGCCACTGCCGAAGCGTGATCCGCTAGAGGATGATGAGCCACTGCCAAACCGTGATGATGATCCACCGAAGCGAGAGGAGCCGGAGTCGTCTTTTTTATCATCGTTGCTGCTGCTGCCACTGCCGAAGCGTGATCCGCTGGAGGATGATGAGCCGCCGCCAAATCGTGATGATGATCCACCGAAGCGAGAGGAGCCGGAGTCGTCTTTTTTATCATCGTCGCTGCTGCTGCCACTGCCGAAGCGTGATCCGCTGGAGGATGATGAGCCGCTGCCAAATCGTGATGATGATCCACCGAAGCGAGAGGAACTGCTAAAAGGTGAGCTACCTGTGCCAGAACCATATCGTCTACCGCTATCGGGATCATCATCAGGATTGTCATTAGGTGTACCGGAAGCACCAAAGCGTGAACTCCCGCCACTAAAGCGACCGGAGCCAGGCAATCCTTGCCCAGGTGATGATGAGAATGGATTAACTGCTGATCTTAAACTATCTGCATCAGCAACTTGCTCGTCGTCGTCATCCTCATAGTATTCATCATCATCATAAATTTCATCGTCGCCGTATCGACCCATAACTTATACCTTACACTCAATCAGGTACAACTATCTTATCATAGTTCTTGCTAAAGAACTATTAGAATAGCACAAAAGTTCTATCTAAATAGGGGTGAAAAACATCTTGATATTAATGAACGCTCAACGCTTGCGGTCAATATCATGCAAATCATCTAATAAGATGTATCCTTCACGTAAGGCTTTAAGAGCAGCGGCGTAACGATCTTTGCTCTCTAACTTATTCATAATAATTGCCAGCATTTCGATCATGTCAACTAGGGAGATATTAAGTTTCTTGGCAATCTGCTCATTATCGTATCCAGCAGCGATGTGAAGTAAAATTTTCTGGTCTAATTCGGTGAGCTTATGATCACCTGGTGAATTGGGAGAAAGCATACCGCCGACAATCTTTTCTGCGACACCACGTCCTAGCACTAATTGCCCTTCCATCACCTTACGTATGCCATCAACTAATTCTTTTTCATCAGTGGATTTAAGCATATAACCGTGCGCCCCGGCACGCAATGCGCGGATGATGTAGGCATCTTCTTCGCGCCCTGTAAGCACTAAAACTTTTACGTCAGGGGCTTCTTCACGGATTTGTGGCAAAATTTCAAGACCGGTTTTGACTGGCATGTTTAAATCTAGCAATAGAATATCGGGCAAGATAGAAAGGGTTTGTTGTAGTGCGCTTTCTCCATCACCGGCTTCTGCGATGACAACAAACTCCTCATGCATTTCCAATAGATTTGCCAGAGATTTGCGTAGAAGGGTGTGGTCGTCTGCTAGGATTACACGGATGGTACGTTTACGCGGGGCACGCTGCCCACTAGATTGACGGCTGACCACAAGGGTATCTGCCCAGGCGGGGCGTGAACCACTTGTATCAATCTTGGTTCCGTCATCTGCGACAACCGCTTTAAGGGCGGCGGCTAGTGCGGTGCAGGTTTGATAACGCCGTGCTGGATTTTTCTCTAGTGC
Source organism: Chloroflexota bacterium (assembly GCA_003696565.1). Classification (GTDB taxonomy): domain Bacteria; phylum Chloroflexota; class Anaerolineae; order Aggregatilineales; family Phototrophicaceae; genus DAOTWY01. Next base: position 8,220 of record RFHA01000278.1, on the reverse strand, counting down.
TTTAAGGATAACGCTTTCCAGGGCGGCAGGTAGTTCTGGAGCAAGATCACGGGGCGGCGTGGGCGGTTGCTTAACCTGCTGGAGCAGTAATGCGCCAATATCATCAGCATTAAAGGGTAATTGCCCGGTCGCCATTTCATATAACACGATCCCTAATGAGTAAATATCGGTACGATTGTCTAACTTGCCGCCTTGTGCCTGCTCTGGAGAAAGATAAGCGGGTGTGCCAATAACCATGCCATGGGCGGTCACACGTTTTGCATCGTGTGGCAACGCTAAGCCTAAATCCATGATTTTGATTTGACCTTCTGGCGTAACTTTGATATTGGCAGGTTTAATATCACGATGAATGATCTGCCGTTCGTGGGCATATTGTAAGGCATTAGCGATTTGCTGCCCTAGCTCAACAATCACATCTGGGGCAGATGGCACATAAAATGACAGAGATACACCGTCTACAAACTCTGTGACTAAAAAGTGCCGGTCACCATCTTGGTCAATATCATAGATTGCCATGATGTTGGGATGGTTTAGTGCAGCGGCGGATGTCGCTTCTTGGAAGAAGCGTTTACGTGTGCTTTCCCGAACATGGGGTAGCAACATTTTGATAGCGACTTCTCGCTCCAAACGTTCATCATAGGCTTTATAGACGGTTGCTGTGGAACCATCCCCCAGATGTTCCCGAATTTCATACCGATTCCGTAGTTTTTGTCCGATCATCTTTTACACATGCGCTGTTGTAAGGTCGATAGGCTATAGTTTAGCACATGCAAGAGGTCTTCGCACATTATTGCAACACAAGAACTAAAATAGATTGGAAACCGGTTGTGCGTGGTAACTCGATTTTTGTCATGCCATAAACTTGCTTATCATGGATGACTGCATCCAGCTCTGAAATCAACATATCTAATGTGATTTCACCTTCTTGGATCAATATGAATGGGGAAAAATTGACGATACCGCGACGACGCGCCAGGGTTTCAATTGATGTGCCGTCACAGGTGATATATAGCGATATTCCTTCACAATCGCGGTATATGAGGTAATTATTTAAATAAAAATAAGTAAAATTTTCTAGGGCTTCATCAGGAACTAAGCCATTTTGAGCAAGGTAAGTTTCAATATCCGTTTGAGAAACAGCATCAGATGGTAATGTCAGGCTATGTGTGGGGGGTGGTGAACTTGTAAGCGATGATAGCAGTATCTCAGTTGGTGAACTTATTGACAATGATGGTGTGGGAGCTAGGTTATCGTCATCGGTGTTCATCAATGGAATAATGGCGGCTATTATAACAAACACACCGGTAATGATTGCAGCAATGATGATTGCCCATGGTTCAGATAGCTTGATCTGGTGATGATGATTTGCTTGTGTGGGGCGGGCGTGTGTACTACTTGATTTTGAATTTAATGCTTTGAGTAAATCATTTTTGACTTGGCGGGTAAACCGTTGTCTCTCCGCAATGATGAATTGACGACTATTCAAGATTATATAAGCACCTGGATCAATATCGTCAATTTTGATGGGGATAATTAGTTTGTTTTTGCTATCAGCATATGAAATTTCCCGTTTGACCCAGTCTGATTGATTAGCGTTGTGGCTCCATATGACTACAACAGCATCACAGGCATCAATTGCTTGCTGAATCTCCTCAGTCCACTCTTCACCGCCGTAGATATTCTCTTTATCGAACCAAACATCAAAACCTTGCTTGACAAGAAATCTGTAGATAGCTTCAGTAAACTTTTTATCTTTCCGGCTATAACTTAGGAAAAGCTTCATCAAAATCTCCGTTATTGAAGAACCACCCGGTTTTGGCGGGTGGTATTTATGTTGCGCTATTGGGAAGATATAGGTGCTTTGACAGTGCAACGATTCCTCCCCCAACCGACACAGGTATCACCCAACCAGGTGGTGAATGTGTCATTATTCCATACATCCTGCCCCCCGGTCGTTAAAATTCGTGTTGCGATCACTTTGCTACAAGTGATTGTAAAATCAGCTAAGTTAATAGGATCATTTGTCAGTTGAAGAACGAGACACGCACCTGGTGGCACTTCATGAAGATTATATAGAAAACCCGTTTGTGGATCAATTTCGATGATCCAATCGGTATAGTTCGTAATTCCCTGTAGGTTAAAATCTGTTAGGTCTACCCGTGTATGCTGATTTGAGTTCAATGCGACGAGATAAGGACCACTCCATGCTAGGATAATTTCGGTTGTGGCAATATCTGTGGGCATGATGCTGCGTGTTTGTGCTGAGTCAGACATGGGCGTAGGCGTTGGTGTCGTTGTAGGTACTGCAATAGATACCTGAGTAGGCGTTGGTGAGAGAGTTGGTTGTGTTGTGTTCGTGGGCATTAATGTTGGCGTTGGCGGTGGGGTTGGGGGTGCCTCACTAATGATATTAATCGTAACTGATGTGGGTATTAGACGATCAATATCATCACACAGTTGTACATAGATCGTCCGTTCACCTATTCCTGGTGGTAGTCGATATTCATAGCTGGGGGTATAGTCAATAAAATCAGGACGAGACCTACAATCATCAATATTATTGTTAGGTTCATAATCCAAAATACGCATTTTCAGTGGGCGACCAATGGTTACGTCTGTTATTCCATCAGGTTCAATTGTCTCTGATGAAATATGAAGCAGAATTGATGATTCTCCATCAAACTCAGTGACAAGATTAGCTGGCTCACTTAATGTACTGGTGCCGATTGGGAATTGATTTGGAAATGCCGCTAAGATAATAACATAATAGTGGAGTGTTTTTTGTAAGCTATACTGATAAGCAATACCAATTTCTCGATAATGTTGGCTAAGGAAAGGGAGGTTAGATTGATTGCGATAATTAGGTAAATTGTTATTGTTATACCAGTGGTTAACAAAATTTTCTGGTCCAAGTGTGCCACTAGAAAACAAAACCACGTTAACAGACTGATCATAATATCCATCAGGATAAACGTTGCCGCTTCTTAATTGTGAGAGTAGATCATCGAAATTCTGAGCTAAAAACCCCTCAAATCTTACAGGATTGTTTAATATACGATAATTAAATCCTTCTTCTGCATATAATTCCTGAAGATAATAGTCTGCGATGCTATCTAATAATGCACTACGGACGAGCGGTACTAGTCGAGATGTGTTGTCAATTCGTCTGGCGTTGATAGCGTCTAATATCTCATCTTCCCAATCTGGTTGATGTGCCGGTGGGGGCGGTGTAAATAGATCAGATTGTCCGGTTATTGGTATGTTATATGTCAAAATAATTAAAAAAGATATGAGGAGGACAGTGTTTCGTATCATGTTATATACCTACAAACTTAATTTTAACTATTTTAACGTTAAAGTGCGCAAAAAAGAATAAAAAAAGTCGACAAAATTGCCGACTTTTTAAGTATTGTGTTGATATTATCTAAATAGTTTGAGAGGACTGTGAAGTAGCTTGCATAATATAACTTTGACGCTGAATGCGCGTCCCTGGAATACGAGCAATTATCCCGGTATCTGTTCCAAGAAGCAGCCCAGTAGTGTTAGCTTTTTCTAGTGCTTTTTGGCTTTCCCAATAGGTAATGAGCTTTGCGCTATCCCGATCATCGACTTGTTCCAGCAGGTGAGCAGAAACAAAGCCAGGACTTTTACTCACCGCTGGGATGTATTCATTGGCGATGAACTGCCGTAAGTCGTTGATTTTCCCTAGTGGTGCTTGTAAGGTGATAATTTGTACATACATTTGGACCCACCCTTTCGCTTTGCGTCCTTATATTTATTGTATCACAAAATTAATCTGAAATAAATTTATTCAGGGCGGATGATTAAATCTTTAGTGTTGTGAAGCAGATGCGACAACATAAGTTTGATGCTGGGTTTTTAGCCCGGCAACCGCTGGTAAATTAAAGTTTGGTCCAGACAATGTGCCAGATTGCAAAGCCCGTTCACAAGCGGCTTGGCTTTCCCAATAGATGATGAGCTGCGCGGTATCTTGATGGTCAATATGCGCCATCAATTGTGCAGCGATGAAGCCAGTTTCCTGTTTGATTTTTGGTAAAAACTGCGTTTGCACTAAACGACGAAGTTGGGGAATGGCGTGCGGTGCGGCATGGATGGTAATAAGTTGTACGTACATCGGTTGCCTTCCAATCTTCTTTATTTATGACTATATCATGATATGAGGCTTTTTGTACATTTTGTAACGAAAGACAAACAACAATTGGTGATGAGTGGCATGATCTTGTATGATTAACGTAACTTTTTTGCCGGTCAAACGGTATATATGGAGAACCGGATTGAATCGTGTTGAGGAAAAGCGGCTGATCCAAGCTGCCAGCAAGGGCGATTCACAGGCATTTGCAGCGTTGTATCGTGCCAATGTGCAGGCGATTTATCGATATATCTATTATCGCGTTAGTGATGCACACGTAGCAGAAGACTTGACAGCGGATGTATTTACAAAAGCGTTAAAAGCCATCCGCACCTATAAAGATAGTGGCAAGCCGCTGATTGCCTGGTTATATCGTATCGCCCATGCGCGGGTTGTGGATCATTACCGTAAAACAGAACGCCGTCCAGATCAAGTTGACATCGAAAAGCTATCGGTCAGCGAATCAGCCGACATGGATAACCGATTGCTGCGCCAACAAACGGCGAAAGCATTGCGGTTGGCAATTAGTCAACTGACAGCGGATCAACAACAGGTTATCATTTTACGATTTATTGAGGACAAACGATTGGAAGAAGTGGCGCAATTGATGGGGAAAAACGTGAATGCGATTAAGGCGTTACAACATCGTGCATTGCGCTCACTTGCCAGTCGTTTGGAACGAGCTGGTTTTAAGATCGATGAGTTTATAGCGGGGTTATTATGACCGAACTCCCCGACATCTTAGATATATGCCTAAATGCGGTACTCAGTGGGCAGGCATCAATTGAAGATTGTTTGCAGCAATACCCGGAATATGCGAATGAGTTAAAAGCGGAATTGCAAATTGCTTTACTCACAACACGCTTAAAACCACCGAGTTTATCCCAAAAACAGGTAGCAGCCATTGAAGCACGGCTTATTTCACCATCATCGCGCTTGTTTGTTTTTCCACAAATTAGTAAAACAGCCGCGGCTGTTGTGTTATTTTTCTTCTTATTGATGGGCGGCACAGGGGGGACAATTGCCGCTTCTGCGAACACTGTCCCAGGTGACACGTTGTATGGTGTCAAGCGTTTTTGGGAATCTATTGTGCTTTTGATTGCAACACTGACGAATCAAGCGGATGATGTGTGGATTCACTTAGCACAGACACGCTTAGGAGAAGCAAAAACCCTGGCACAAACAGGCAAGCTTGCACCAGAGCATTTACAAGAGTTGCAACATGCCATTGAAAACGCTATGTCACATAACGGGGACTCACCTGAGCTGGATCATTTACTGCAAACAACGTATCACACCTTATCAACAGACCCGATGTTTATGCAGGTAGAAGGATCAATGCTGATTATTCAGCAAATTCAGCAAATAGAGCCACTGCCAACGGTTGAACAATTGCCACCCCCCACGGTTGAGCAACATGAAATGGTTATAACCGAAACACCAACGGTAACACAAACCTGGACATTTACGCCGACGATGACCTGGACATTAACCCCCACGCCAACGGCGACATCACGTATTCCGCCAACACCAACACGCACGCCAACGGCATCACCAACGGTCACACATACTCCCACGCCGGTGCTATCTTCTACACCAACGCGCACGCCGTTGCCCAGCGTGACACCGGTGACTCTGACACCGACGATGCCAACGCCACAGGGGAATGGCACGCCGCCAACACTAATTCCAGGACGGGTGATCACATCGACTCCGTCACCGGTGGCAACATGGTATCCTTGGTTCCAGGCGACATTTGACGCTTGTCAACTGACGCGCACAGTAGACCCGAATTATGGTATTGGCTCACCATATTGCCCATAACGTGTTTAGGGGGTGAGTGCAATACCGGCGTGTTCAGCAAATAAAGACATCATACGACGGGTTCTTTCCCCAGGGATGCCGTTGCCGATAGTATGCTCATCGACTTGGACGATGGGCAAAATTTGCTTATGGCTGGATGTGATAAAGACCTCATCAGCATTATATAAGTCATTGAGTGTTAGGACGCGCTGCTGTACATCAAAGACACTTTGTGCTAAGTTGATGACGATCATCCGTGTGATACCGTCCAAGATGTTATCGTTAGGGGTGATGAGTGTTTCTCCAAAAAATGCGAAAATGTTGGTCGTCGTGCCTTCTAATACATGCCCTTGTGGATCAACATAAATGGCATCAATCGCACCGGCTTTGTGTGCTTGCTTCATGGCACGGATCGCTGGGATGTAATTCAAGGTTTTGGCTTGTGGTAAATAACGCTGTTCGCGTACAGTGATGACTTTTTCACCCTGTTGATATGCAGACTGAGATGGTGGCGTTGCTGGGTTTACCAAAACAATCAGGCGGGGGCGTTCGGCTAATGTGATTGAATCCAGACCATCCCCGCCAGTGACGATGATACGGATGTAGGCTTCTGTTAAGTGTGGATTATGTGCTAGGGTTTGTTGAACAATATCGCGGATTTCTGCTTGTGACCAGGGGATTTCCAGATCAATTAATGCCGCAGACCGAAATAACCGTGCGATATGCTCATCCAAATAAAATGGTTGCCGGTGATAGGTTCGGGTGAAATCAAACACACCATATCCACGGATCACGCCCAGGTCACTCAGCGGTATTGCAGCCGAATCCGCCTCTACAAATTGACCATCGACATAGTAAACCATGATTACCCTCTTAAACTAGTGATTGGGATATTTGCACAAAGGCACAAGCATATCGAAAATATTGTGATTAAAAAAGTACCAATAGCATCAGGTTTATGTCATTTTGACGACAACTTTGCCTGTCGAACGACGTTGCATGAGATCCGCAAACGCCTGTGCTGTTTGTTCTAATGGATATGTGGCAGAAATGTGTGGGTGGAGCTTGCCTTCACTATACCATTTGACTAGCGTTGTTAGGGATTCAATCAAGGTGTTGGGGTCTTTGCGGGCATATGCTCCCCAATAAACGCCAACGATAGAACTGTTTTTAACCAATGTCATATTAACAGGCGCGGTTGGGATTTTACCGCTGGCAAAGCCGATGACTAAAATTCGCCCGCCCCAAGCCACACAGCGCAAGGCATCATCAAAGGCATCGCCCCCAACTGGGTCATAAATGACATCTGCGCCGTTACCGTTGGTCAACTCTTTGACACGTTCACGGATGCTTTCTTGGGTGTAGTTGATGGTATGATCCGCACCGTATTGACGGGTGAGTGCGAGTTTTTCTTCGGTAGATGCACAGGCGATGACTGTCGCCCCCATACGCTTACCAATTTCCACAGCGGTTAAACCGACTCCCCCCGCTGCACCATAAACTAGGAGTGTTTCTCCAACTTTTAAATTGGCACGATATTTCAGTGCGACGTGTGATGTTCCATAAGCAATTGGAAATGCGGCGGCGGTCACATCATCCATGTTATCCGGCGTGGGGAGCAAGGTGAGCGCATTGGCATTCACTTCCTCCGCAAATCCACCATATTCCACCACACCCATAACACGTTGCCCCACTGTTAAGTGTGTGACTCCTTCACCGAGTGCGGTTACTTCGCCGGCGATTTCCATCCCCGGTGAAAATGGAAAAGGTGGCTTCACTTGATAAAGCCCGGCGATCATCAACGTATCTGCAAAGTTTACGCCGCAGGCATGTATTTTAACCCGAACTTCCCCAGGCTGAGGTGCCGGTAATGTTATATCTTCTAGGGTGAGCGTGGAAGGCTCACCCCACTGACGACAAATAACGGCTTTCATCAAATTTTCCTTTCTGATTTATTTCCGGCGGCGGATGATAAGCACGACGATTAACAACAATAATGCGCCACCACAAATCGCAATAATTGGGATTAGGTTATTGGGTTCTTCTGGCGCGCCACTGATTTCAACTTCTGCTAATTCACCGATTGGCGTGAGGGATGGCTCAACTTCAGGGATAGCTGTTGCGGTTGGTTGGGCTTCACGAGTGAGTGCGGCATTCGTGGCTTGGATTGCAAAATTAGACAGTGTTGGCACTTCTGTCACAGCTTCACGAGTTAATGCAGCACTTGTTGCCCGAATCGCAAATTCCGAAAGCGTTGGGGTTGCAGT
>RFHA01000277.1 GCA_003696565.1 Chloroflexota bacterium | reverse complement strand
GGAAACGACAATGCCATCGGCACCGCAGTCGCCGCCTTAGATCGCAACATCAACATTGAAGATGCTATCGAGCGTATGCGGATTAATCAACAGCAAACCCGCAATACCTTTACGCCCTTCCCATATTATTTTGAGGCACTACTCTTACTAAAACAAGATAACCCACAAGGCGCGTTAGAACGCCTAGATGAAGCACAAGCACGGCTAGATGATATTGAAAGTGAATTTGCCCTGTCTGCTAGTGATGTTGTGCGTCATACCCCGGTCATTAACCTGGGATATGCAAAGGTATACCAATATCAAGCACAAAAGTTAATGGAAGTTGGGCGGGTTGCAGAAGCCCAAAGCCTCGTTGAGCAAATCGAAACCTTATTACAAGAGGCAATTGCCATTGATCCATTATATGCTGATGCTTACGTTACACTAGCAGAAGCGTATATCCTCGTTGGGCAAGAAGATGATGCCCTTGAATTGCTCAACCCCAATGTGCTACAACCCGATTTGCTCTCTAACGAAAGCATCATCATCACACGTGGGCAGGCATACCTCGCCCAAGGTGCAGCGGCAGAACAACGCGGGGATGAAGAAGCTGCCCGTACCAGCTATGCCCGCGCCGAATATGAAGGTTTCCTTGGTGTCTATATTAACCCGTTCAACGAAGCTGCACACCAACTCAGAATCGAAGCTGCCTTAGCCATGGGGGATAACGCCCTAGCGACAATCTATACCCGCCGTTACGATATTCAAGATGATTTTGTGTCGTATTTAACCTATTTCCCCAATAGTGCAGCAGCATATCGTCAATTAGCCAATTCCTGGATTGCAGAAGGTAAACCAGATTTTGCCTTACAGTCATTTAGCCAAGCCCTAGAGGCACAAGGCTCTAACGAGGTCTTAGCCGATGTTCGTGTGTCTCGCGCTCAGTTATATGTTGATTTACAACGCTATGACCTTGCACTGGCAGACTTAAACGAAGCTGTTGCCCTAAATGACCGCTTAGCCACCCGCTTCTTCCGTATGCGTGTGGCTTATCTTGCCGGAGATTTTGATACAGCCCTACAAGATGCCACGCTTTTAAACGAAGTAGGCTATCCTGAAGTTGCCACTATCGACTTCATACGCGCCCGCATCCTCATCGACACAGCGGATACCGACAACATCGAACAATTAACCCAAGGCTTAGAACTGCTCAACGGTATATTAGATAGCTTGCCACAAGATCAACAAGCAGAAGCAAATGAATACCGTGCGCGAGTCTATTTAGCTCGCGGTGAAGCCACAGAAGCCCTACAAGCTATCAATAACGCGCTTCTAGTCAATGAAACCGGTACACGGCGGTATTTACGTGGACGAATTTATGAAGCACAAAATGATCGTGATAACGCCCTCAAAGATTATGAATGGCTTATCACATGGAGCGTCGTCTATCAATATGACTTCCTGCCAGATGTCTTAAATCGATACACTGCCATCAATACCGCCATCGAGCAAGAACAAGCCGATGCTACTGCCACATCCATCGCCTTAACGCAAGAAGCTATTGGCACATTCACGCCAACACCATCACCCACTCCACAAGCCGAAGTTACGCCAGAAACAACAGAAAGTCCATCATCGAATTCTGGGTAACACCACACAACATAATCATCAACAAAAGTGTCCATATTGACGATCATATGGACACCCAATTCACTCATATTTATGCTATGCTGTCATCAAGAGCTTGTTCAAAAATATCAAAGGATAATAATCGTATGGAACCTTTACAATCAAAACCAAACTGCTACATATCAAAGATTAAAATAGACACCTTAGAGCCTGCTCATCGCCACCCAAAAAATTTCTTGTTTCGCCGCCGCCACCACCACATAATAACCCAATCTAATTAACTAGGAAGGACCAGCAATGCTGATAACCAAGTTGTCGGGATCAAGATAACGTTGTGCAGCTCGTAGCAAATCATCCGGCGTAAGCCGATAAATCGTATCACGATAGGTTGCCAAGTAGTCTAATCCAAGTTGGTAGGCTTCCATCGAATGCAATATCCCGGCAATCCCATCATTGCTCTCCAGTTGTAAAGGCAAACGTCCCGTAAAGTAGGACTGGTTATCGGCTAAGTCATCGACACTGACCGGTTCCGTCACCATTCGATGAATCTCTTGCCGAATAAGGTCAATAACACGCTGAACATTGGCAGGGTCTACCCCCGCGCTAAACCGCCAAGCCCCCGGACCATACCCGCCTTCTAATTGGCTCCCAGCATAATAGGCTAAGCCCTCTCGCTCCCGGACAACATCGCCAATCCGCCCCATCATGCCAAATTGCCCCAGGATACTATTTGCCAAATTCGCAGCATGATAATCTGGCGCAGTGCGAGATGGACCTAGTGTTCCCATGATAATGTCACTTTGTGTTTTACCTGGCACCCCAATCATTTGTTGCTGCCCAGCAGGACGTAGGTCAATCGAGGGCAATTGACGAACAGGCGGTTGATGTGGATTATCCCAATCCGCAAAATATCGCGCGACAATCTCAACAGCATCGGCTGCCCGTACCGCACCCACAATGACCAAAATCATCCCACGTGCCCCATAATACTGCTGATGAAATGTCCGAATTTGCTCTAGGGTGATGGTCGGCAGTGTTTCTAACGTACCACGTGCGCTGTAATGATAAGGATGAGTTTTTGGATAAACCATCTGCCGGAAAGTACGAGACGCAAGCCATTGTGTATTCTGCTGACGATACTTCAACCAAGTGAGGCTCTCACCCCGTAGGCGTTCAATCTGATCTTCAGAGAACGTTGGATTCCGTATGACATCAGCCAGCACATCAATGAGCGTTGGCAAGTCCTCCGCTAACGCTTTCCCTCCAAACCCCATCTTATGCACACCATAGGTCGTGTCTAAATCTGCGCCGATGTCCTCTAATGTGCTGTGGATTTGATCAAAGTCACGATGAATCGTCCCACGCATCAGCCCGCCGGATGTCAGCGCAGCCAGTCCGCCCTCCTCCGGTGCATGATAAATACTCCCTGCTGGTAATGATCCACTCAAAACGACGGACTGAGTATGAGGCGTTTCATATACAAGAACAACCATCCCGTTGGGGAATTGTACGCGGTGAATTGTCTCAGCATTTGGCAAGGTCATGAGACATTCTCCAAACCAGTGGGAATTAGCCACCCAACCGTACGGTTACGCGCAATCAGATAACGCGCAGCGGCTTCCTGCAAATCCTGTACTGTGACGGCATCCAACCGCGCCAAATAGTTCTCATGCCAATAAATATCGCCCAAAATTGCAGACTGCGCTAACCAGTATCCTTGATTCGTCACACTTTCATGTTCATAAGCAAAGGCTGCCCTCGCCTGCTTTTTGACCTTACGGAGTTCATCCTCTGTCACACCATCTTGAATGATGCGGTCAATTTGCTCAAGTAACACAGCTTCTGTCTCTTGCAGGGTACGTCCATCACGCACCGTTGCGACAATGCCGTAAAGATAAGGGTCAATCGTCTGGTTTAGCCCCCCACCCACACTAGCTGCAATTTCTGTTTTAACCAACGCGCGATACAAACGGCTGGTCTTGTTATCCAACTCACCGCCGGGTCCAGTCAAAATACTATCCAGCAGGTCTAACTTGAACCAATCATCTTGCGTAGCAGCGGGTGCTCGATACGCCAACATCAAAAAAGCCGTTGTGCCCGGGCGTTCCACCTGTACACGCCGTTCCCCTTGCTGTTCGGGTTCAGCACGGTTGAATAACTTGGGCGAATCGCCAGCTGGGATTGCGCCAAAATATCGTTCTACTTTTTGGATCATCACATCTGTATCAAACGCCCCCACCAAAACCAAGCTCGCATTGTTGGGGACATAATGCTGACGATAATGCGCATATAGCTCATCACGAGTGATGGTGTATAAATCAACCATATCCCCAATAATCGCATGATGATACCCATGCACACGAAAGGCAGCAGCCCGCACTTCTTCTCTTAGCCAAAACATTGGGGAATTCTCTGACCCTTGCCGTTCAGAGATGATAACTGTTCGTTCAGATTCAGTCTCATCTGGGTCAAACAGCGCATTGACCATCCGGTCTGCTTCTAAATCTAATATCAAGTCAATATGTTCAGCGGGAACAGTCTCATAATACATGGTGTAGTCAATACTGGTGAAGGCATTCCACTGCCCACCAATGCGGTCAATCTCACGATCAAGAACCCCAGTAGGGTAACGCTCTGTACCTTTGAACATCATGTGTTCTACCCAATGAGAAATACCCGTTTGTCCGGTACGCTCATTACGGCTCCCCACACGATACGCCAACCAAGAGCTAATGACTGGCGTACTATGCACTTCTTTTAAAATAACATTTAAACCGTTTTGTAATGTCAATTGACGAAACACAACAACTCATCTCACTATGTATTCGCGGGAAAGTAGCGCGATTATAGCATAGTCTCAGGTGTTGTCGGAGAGCAACCACATAATGGCTGTCTCTTTTTGTTCACGTGGGAAGAACTTGCGTGTCACTTTATTGCTATTTGGGAAAAGCGGAATAACCAATGTGATAAGCGACATCATCGTGCCAAACTGATGGACATACGCAATACGTTCTTTGGGGAGCTTAGGATGGCGTGCCATCATCTCTTTATAAAGCTTTTCAGCGTACATCACAGGCGGTGCGCCTTTTTGCTCAAACTCCATCATCACACGGACTTGCTCACCAGGGTGATCAGCTTGGTGTTGTAATGTAACTATCTCATACAAACGAACAAGATCATCAATCCCTTTAGTGGTATTTTCATGGAGCGTAAAATGATGTATACCATTATCTAAAAAAGTATATGTACAGCGCGTTGTTGATTCAATAACCATGTGTGCCTCCATGTCTTTTTGCTTATTATAATAGCAAAAAGGGGCTGTTTTGCCCCTGAACTATCAATCTCCTGGTTGTGAGTTTCCTGCGCCATCATAACCACGCCCTACTCCACGATACGTAAAGCCAAGACTTTGCATGATACGCGGCTCATAGATATTGCGCCCATCTAATAAAATAGGTGTTTTCATCATATCACGGATGCGTACCATATCAAGTTGCTTAAATTCATTCCACGGCGTGGCAATGACTAGAGCATCCGCATCTTTTGCAACTTCATATGGATCAGCACAGCCATTAATGGCGGGAATCTCTTCTAACGCATTTTCCATTGCTACAGGATCATACGCCTTAACAATCGCCCCCTGTTCTAACAAGTGTGTGATAATCGCTAGAGCAGGCGATTCGCGGATGTCATCGGTGTTTTCTTTAAAGGCTAACCCCAAAACACCAATTGTTTTGCCCTTAAGTGATCCATCTAACAGATCATGCAACTTCAGCGCAACATGCTTCCGCTGAAAAGCGTTAATTTCCATGACGGCATGAAGCAGTTGGGGATGCATCCCATGCGTTTGTGCCATATGTGCTAATGCCGCAACATCTTTTGGAAAGCAGCTTCCCCCATAGCCAACTCCCGCCTGAAGAAAATGATGCCCAATACGCTTATCAAACCCCATACCTTGGGCAACTTCAATGACATCAGCTCCTAGTTTTTCACAAATGATGCTGATTTCATTGATAAAACTTAAGCGCGTCGCCAGGAAGGCATTAGAGGCATATTTAATCATCTCCGCTGTGCGTAGGTCAGTCATCACAATCGGAGCACGCAACGGTAAATAGAGCTGTGCAACCGCTTCTGCAGCATGTTGATCTAATGAACCCAGCACCGTGCGATCCGTCTGCATAAAATCCGCCACAGCAGAACCTTCTCGCAAAAATTCCGGGCAACTAACAACAGAAAAATCAATTGGCTTAGGCTGGTTTTTTCGGATAATATCCGCAACCCAATCACCGGTTCCTACCGGAACGGTTGATTTATTGATGACAATCAAGGGATGATCCATCGTCTTGGCAATCGTCTCTGCCGCAGCCCGAACATACTTTAAATCCGCCTCGCCATCCACCCCTTCTGGCGTGCCAACGCAGATGAAAACAAATTCAGCATCCTTCAAACCTTCTGCATAGGATGTTGTAAATTTTAACCGCCCAGCTTTAACATTTCGCTCAACAATTTCCTTTAAGCCAGGTTCATAAATCGGCATTTCTCCGCGCTTTAACGCGGCAATTTTATTCTCATCAATATCAACGGTGATCACGTTGTTGCCTAAGTCTGCAAAGCATGTTCCATTGACCAGCCCAACGTATCCCGTCCCGATGACACAGATGTTTTTCATTGCAAAGTTTCCTCATATATGTATGTGTTTTATCTGAACATGATACACGACGAATAGTTAAATCTCTTAGGGTTGTTTTATAAATTACGCCATCCATATGGGCTATACCCAAAATGAAAGTGTTCAGGATGCAAAATTTCAGCCAATATCCGAGCAGAATCCACCAAGCGTGGACCTGGACGATTAAAATACTGATTTCCATCTGTTATATAAACATCCCCAGAACGAACAGCTCGTAAATTTTCCCATCCTTCACGTTCTACAAGCGGTGATAACTCCTCCAGTGTTTTAGGAATATCATAACCACACGGTAAAATCACAATCTTATCCGGGTCAGCAGCTTGTAAATCTTCCCAACTGATCCAGGGGGAATGCTGCCCAGCTTCACCGAAAAGATTAATACCACCGGCAATTTCTACCAATTCTGGCATCCAATTTCCGGCTGCCATCAATGGATCAATCCACTCAATCAACGCAACACGCGGGCGTGGTAGCCCCTTAGTCTGGTTAGCTAATGTATCAAACTGTTGGCGTAATTCTTGCGTTAATTGCTGACCACGCTCAGATACATGAAGCGCATCCGCTACCCGTTGAATATCTGCCAAGACATCAGTCAGGGAATTTGGTTCTAACGCCACAACTTCAGCAGAAAGTTCCAACCATTCACAAGCCACCCGTTGCACTTCATCTAAACTGACAGCACAGACCTCGCACTGCATTTGCGTAATGATGACATCGGGGTTGAGTGTTTTCAGCAAATCCGCATCCAGGCGATAAACCGAAGTCGCTTCTTGTAAAATCGCCTTAACCCGTTGATCAATTTCATAACTGCGTCCATCCGGGTTAAATTTGGGTGCGGTGACTACTGGCAAAGCCTCCACACCAGGTGGAAAATCACACTCATGTGAGCGTGCCACAAGTTGATTTTGTAAATCTAATGCACATACAATCTCTGTACTACTTGGTAATAAAGAAACAATCCGCATAGGTTTCACCTTACTTTAAAAACTTAACGTAAATCCATTTAGGATCACTTTCGTCTAAATGCGCCACCGTGCCACTGTGAATATAACCACGTTTATTTAGTAACGCCTGCATAGCGGTATTTGATTGATTGGTTGACGTAAATAAACGATCATCCGGGCAGGTTTTTTCTGCGTATGTCATCAGTGCAGAAGCAACCCCCTGCCGCCGATAATCAGAATGAACAACAAGCAACTCAATAAATGTGTAATCAAAAAAATGACGATTCAAAATCGCAAAACCCACCTTATCCCAGCCGAGTTTTGCGATTAACGCCTGACGATGCCCCACCGCATGAGCAATCTTAGCAAACCGTGTATCATCGCCAATCGTGTGACGATCTATCAAGCACATGGCGTTGATATCTTCCTCGGTTGCCCGTTCCACGTGGATCATACATCCTCCATCATCATATTTGCCACACGTCGCCCCATCTCAACAGCGAAGTTCGTCCCACGATCCCAGGGATATACTTGTGACATACTCGCCCAATATACTCCAGGCACAGGCGTTTTAAGGGGCGGAATTTTATGGCTGTGATTAATGCCTGGCACTGGTTGAGCATACGGAGCGCGGAAAACCCAAGCTTTACGAATCCACTGTTTTGTAAAATTCGGGTTAAATGTCGGCAATGCAGCAATAAATTGCTCAATCAGTTCATCCTCACTCATCTGGAAATAGAGATGATCTGCGGGAACATAATCACCACAATAGATAATGACATCGTTGTTATAGTGTTTTTTATCGATCCAATTGGTATGTTCAACTAATGCCAAAAACGGAAATTGGCTGCTCCGTTTATCAGCACTAGTCGCCGGCAAATTCAGCCAATATGTACCATCCGTCAGCAAAGGTTGCTTAAGGGCAAGCACCACACAAATCGCTCCTATGCTTTTCAAATCTGCCACTTGCTCACCATATGGCGTATCATGCAAGGCTTTAGTCATCTCTAAGAGCAATTTAGGGGATGTCGTGGTGAGTATCCGGTCATATGGTTGCAAAATTCCATTCGCGGTTAACGTTGGGAAACCATCTTGCCAATCAATAGCTGTTACTGGTGTTTTCAGGTGAATACGCGCACCCTTTTCTGCAATTTTTTGTGCCATCGCATCTAATGCTGCCTGAAAGCCCCCCTTGTAAATACCCAAACGCAGAGAGCGTGCTTTAACTCGTGCCCACATCCATGCCATGTTGACTTGCTGATATGCTTCACCAAATTTGCCAATCAACAATGGACGGAAGAACTTATTATATGCTTTCTCTCCCATATGGGATTTCATCCAGTTGTGTGCGGTTTCACCTTCTAGATCAATACCATTTTCTTTTAATTTAAGATACATCCCCCAAAAGCCCATACGTGCGGTACTAATGGGTGATAAGGGCAAGAACAACGCAGACGGTGAAATTTCGGAACGATAAATTTTGCCGTCGATCCAATAGCTTGTTTTAGGTCGCGGGAATATGACGTTATCCCACAAATCCATCTCTTGTAACAGACGTTTGATATCAGTGTCTGTCTCAAACCAGTGATGATAAAATTTTTCTAATGACCAGTCCCATTTTTCATCACGAAAGCCAGCTGCTAACCCGCCAACTTCTGCACCTGCCTCATAAATATCGACCTCATGCCCGGCATTGACAAAATCCCAAGCAGCCGCGATGCCGGTTGCACCTGCGCCAACAATGCCGATTTTGAGTTTGTTATTTGACATGAAAATACTTTCTCCAACGCTTATCTTGAGAAATTTATCCTATTTTGTGCTTAAATCCTGATAATGTTTAAATATCACACACATATAACTACCCAAACAACATATCCCACTCAATGGTTGTGGGCGATTTCGCTATCAGGCTTTTCAATTTTATCATGTGCATGGGTGATGGCGTTCCATCCCAACCCTTGCTGAAGCAAAAAGAACACACCGACCAATGTCACTGGTAGCCAAATCACAAGATGGACTGTTAACGCATATCCCAAGGCTGTTGCTTCTGCCACACCGGCAGCTAGTAACACGGTTGAGACAAAGAACTCAAACACACCTAACTGCCCTGGTGATGCGGGGATCAACCCGGCAAGGTTAACTGTTCCCACAACCAACAACATCAACGCATAGCTTGCCTCTAAGCTAAATGCCCAAGCTACCATCCAATAAACCGATGCCTCTAACATCCATGTCATGTAAGAACTGATAACCGTGCCAACAAGTTGCGTTGGTGTACGAAGTCCTTCCAATCCGTGAAGGACATCCTCGCTGATTTTTTCCACAATATCGTGAAGGTGGTGTGGTAAAAAACGGTTGAAAAATTGCACGAAAGCACGGAGCCATTGCGGCTTTGTAGAAAGAACAAAGAAAGTCATTGATGCTAATAAGAAAATCGGTGCTGCTACAATCAACACTTGGCGAATTTCATCGCTAGCAACATCAGAAAAAATCAATCCTATGATAATAAATGAAAGCATAACGATGCCATCAAACACACGCTCCACAAGAACCGTTGTTGTTCCTTTAATAAACGGCACATCATGATTCCGCCATAACAAAAAGATGCGTAACGCTTCCCCACTACGAAACGGATAAATATTATTACCCATGTATCCGATACACACTAATGGATAAAGTGCCTTGAGCGGTATGTTTGTAATTGCATTCAGTAAATATTGCCAGCGGAGCGTTATCACCAAAACAGCCATAAAATACCAGCCTGCGCCTAAGATAAGCCAAGCCGGGTTAACACGCTCTAATTCTCCTAAAACTTGTTCAGGGTGAAGATTACGAAAGGCAACCCATAAAAAGATTAGGCTAATTAAAACACCAATGCTCACAGCGATCTGTTGTCTTTTAGTCATTTTCTCCCCACCAATTAAACCCTTCCGGTAAGTTATCCATCCCCGGACCGTCCAAACCTGGCGATTCATCAATGAGCGGTGGCGCAAACTGACGCGCTTGCTCTGGCAAATAAGGTAATTGTGGCATCATATCCGGCGTAAAGCGCGTCATAGTCATAGGGGTACGTGGTGGGGGCGTGTTATTTCGTAATTTGCGATACTGCATCCGCAATGCGCTTAAAATTGCCCCTAACCCCAAAAACAACGCCAATGCATTAAACCCCCATCCAATAACGGGGATAGCCCCCAGGATAGAAAGCAACACAACCCCAAATGCCATGCTCAGTGCTAAATACCGCCAACTGCTTTCTTCTAAGATAAGACGCTGGCGAATTAACACACGCAGCAAAAAACGCCCTAACGCTAAGGCAACCACAACTCGGGTGATGTAAATCGCAGTAAAGTAAAAGATGCTTGCCCCCCCAATGTTGGCTAATCCCAACACAATCCCGCTAAATAGCACCACATTATCCAGCGGTAAAAGAGAGAGCAGCAAGATCAGAATCAAACTAATCACCGCAATAATAACAACAATAGGGAACGATAGAATAAAACTCAACAACCCAATACCCAGTGAAGACAATGGGCGCATTTGCAACAGCCTAACTGGCGTTTGCATATAACGTGGAATAAATGAAACGCACAATACCCCAATAAACGCCAATGAGGTAAACTCCCGTAGAACAACCCCCAAGTAACGTTGTAAGCTGCGCGCTGATTGTTGAACAGGTGTCCCACCCAATTCCGGCGTGGTCGATGTATAGATGACCCCTTCTTTAACTTCCCCTTGGATCATACCAGCCGTTGGACCGGTATAATCCAATGTGCCCGTAATAGTGCCGGTCTCTGTGATAACTAGTCCAGGATCATTCAATTCAACATCAAAAAAAGGAATTAATAAGGTTTCAATTTGTGATGATGTCCCAGTGCTTTCTGCATTTCCTACTGTCGCAAACACATCCTCTCCCACACTGCCAGAAATATCCAGCGCAGACCCCCAAAAGTTAAGCTCTCCACCAACTATTCCATCAACAACCAATTGATAGCCCAAATTTGTAATGTTACCTGGCACAACGCTGCCACTGTGGATCGTATTACTAAAGTTGGCACTAATGATGCTGCCACGCTCATGCTCAAATGTTACAGTTGGCTCAACATTCATAATTAAGCCAGCATAGTGAATATCTTTGCCTATCGTGCCAGAAACATCTAATTCACCACCAAAGAGATAAATACTCCCCTCCACGTGTCCAGTGATAACAGCAATTCGCGCCCCCCCAAGCACACTACCTTCTACACGTCCGGCAATTGTCAGTTCCCCACAAAATACAAACAAATCCCCCTCGATAATTGTTTCGGCATCAATATGACATAATTCACCGTTTAACATGCCGCGCGCATATGCAATCCCAGTTGATGAAAACATCAACAGCAAAAGACATACTAAGATTAAACGCTTCTTTAACCGTCCCAACAATCGTCTCCCGTTGCAAATTGTCCCATTCTGATTCAAACTAGATTATAGCTTGTTCACAATCAAGGGTTATTGTTCGTGGCTGATGACAAACATGATACAAGTTTCCGTAGTAAAAAATCTAATTATCCTCCCATGCCAGATCGCCCAGCACGATCCAAAACATCACAGCTTGGAGCCGGGTGGAAACTTCAGATTCAAATCGATCATATCAAGTTAACGGTTGAACTGGAAGATGACATCATTATTGGGCGTGCAACAGAGCAGGATGTCAATCCAAAATTAACGGTTGACCTAGGCATATATGGCGGGTATGAGGCGGGGGTTTCTCGCAAACATGCGATTATCACCCGACACGAAGGTGGATTATATATCGAAGACCTGGGAAGCATGAACGGCACCCGTATCAATGGCTTTGAGCTATCACCAAATCGGAAATATCGCCTACGTGATAATGATGAAGTAGAATTTGCTCAACTCAAAACAGTTTTTCGCTTCATCCGTGCCTAAATATAGGGTAAGATTGTGCCAGCATGGATTCCAAGTGGATAATTTAGTTTATGACACGAAGTTTTACAAATCGGATTTTCGGCGGCGTTTGCGGTGGTATTGGGGAAGCAATGCGAATCAACCCATGGTTATTGCGCTTGCTTGTGATATGCCTCAGTGTGATTTCAATGGGTATAGCAGCAGTTGGGTATCTTCTTCTCTGGTGGTTGCTTCCACAAGAATCACCAATTGCCAACATACGCGGCGCATCAATTCGCTTTATATTGGTGATTGGGGTTGTTATTCTACTAACTGGGTTATGGATCGGGCATCAAAACAAATGGCTGGTCACTGAAACAGGTCAAAGCCTACTCTTGCCATTGCTGATTCTGATCACAGGCACAGCCTTGTTACTCAAACAACTGCGTACTCCCCTGTTTGGTGGCATTTTGTTACTGATAGGCGGGGTGTCTTTACTTAATAGCTTAGGAACACTCCCAGAAGGGTTATCTGATCTATTGACCCGCGCCTGGGGAGGATTATTGGTTTTAGCTGGCTTGACCTGGCTATTGCGTGGGCGTATTGCTTTGAGCCATATTATAGCAATAGTCATGAGTGTTATTATCGTCAGTGGGATCGCATTCACAGCTTTTAATAATCGTGCCAGCCAACCCCGCGATGATCTACAAGTGATCATCGATCAACCAATTGATGATGTTATTTCTCTATTAGTTGTAAACGTCAATACATTAAACACAGATGTTAATATCCTGCCTGCTGTAGAGCGTGATGCTGGGGTACAGGGCATGTTCATCGGCAGCACCGAGAGTGAGCTTGTTATCACTTATGACGATTCAGCTGGCACCACGGCAGAACTCACAATCGAAGAAACCCAATCAAACCAGTTTCCATTATTAGAAGCCATTGGACGAGGCACACTTGAGCTTGAAATACCGCCACAGATTGCCGTTGTGGTGAATGTTATTAATCAAGACGGACAAGTTACACTCAGCCTGAGTAATCTAAACCTAGAGCTTGTAACGCTGGTTGTGGAAACAGGTGATGCCATTGTAACATTGCCGAACTATATCCCCGTATCCCTTGATCCAGAAGCACGCCCCAGTCAATTAACCGTCAAAAATGGAGACATCATCGTCTTTGTGCCAGAAGCTCTTGATGCTCAATTTGCCCTGAATCGGGGTAGCAATCGTCCAGAATTCCCCCCCTCTTATCTTCTGGTTGATGATGGTGCGGATGGTACATTACAGAAGCGAGGGGTTAGTGAATTTAGCATGTATTATGAAATCACAGCACCAAATGGCTTAATTACCCTGGCAACCAACGAGGAATAATCCCATGGCTTGGCGATTACATTTAGCAAATCAGGCGATTCAACGGCTCGATATATTGGATAACTTATTAGCCATATGGAAAAAACCGAATCAACTGACCTATTATGATTTGCACACCGGTGTGTTACAACATGAACAAACCTTATCTCCGCCAAAGGTGGAAAGCTGGCAAGACGATGCTTGGCAAATTTTTCTAGCTGAGTTTACCGCACCCAACAAACTCTATCTGCCAACGTTAACGCTGGATCATCAAACAGTGTATTTGAGCGAAGATGGACTACTAAGGCTTTATCAAGATGATACGCTACAATTGGAAAATGATGGACAATATCATCATCTAGATGTTGCCGATCCGATCGCTGTTGGGTTAGATCGCTTTCTTGGGCTAGTTGCTGTAATCGATACTGAACGCAAACTCCACATCTTTCAACAGCAAATTAAAATTGGTGTGTTTGATCTGCCCTTTACACAAGCGGAGTATTTTCGTCCTATGTTGACAGTTGCCAATGGTGGTACTGCGATTTATGTGACAGATGGGCAACAAATCGCATTGATTGATTCCAGCGGCAAAGTGAAGAAGCAAATTAAAACTTACTATGATATTCGACACATGACATGCTCTCCAGATGGGAATCATCTTATCACAAGCGATATGGACTCCGGCGTGATTCGGTTATATCAAGGGCATGACCTAACTTTAACACATCAGCGATTTGCTATTGACCTTGTGGCAGAAGCCACACAAGTGCAATTAATGGCAGATATGCCGCCGATATTTGTGGCTCTCAGTGCGCTTACAATTGATAATCACGCCAATATCGCTTTTAGTATGTCTGGTGTCATCTGTGTAACCGACTTATCTCATTTAGACCAGTTACCCCGCCCACAAGTTTTGCTGTGAGGACAATGATGTGTGGTTTAATCTTTACTGATACTCATATACAAAACGCCCGTAAGAATAAAAAACGCACCCCACATCAAGCAGCATGGGAACAATTACTCAGCAGTAGCCGTGCAGGCGATGCCTGGCAACAGGTTCAATGGGATGCTTGGCGGTATCAGTTCAATGCAGATTTGCGTGCTGGTGAACAAGGCATCTTGACGTTTCAAAATCTTCCGTTACCAGATCATCTACCAACTCTGTTCATTGCCTTACAGGCATATGCCATGTTACAGAGTCATCCTGCCTTTCAGCCAAGCGATTGGCTTACCCAGTGTCGTCAACAATTAGATCAACAAGATGCCCCATCAGATATCGTAGATCATTTATGGTACGCTGTTATACAAACTGCTATTGGGGTCATCACTTCAGATGACACATGTATTCAATACGGCGTGGATACCTTAAAGCACACTGTTGATAAATCCATTCACCCTGAAGGGTATTTACCCGCAGCGGTCAAAACCGGACCGGAATCCGTCGCCCTGCAACGCCAAATCCAATCCGTACAAGCGTTAATATTGATCGCCGAAATGTGTGAGCATATCGGCATCAATTTATGGCAATATAATAATCGCGGGGTGTCAATTATGACCGCCGCAACATATCCCCTCTATTATTATTTTTATCCAGAAAAATGGCAGTGGAACGGTGAAGAATGGAAGCCAAGTGATGGCATTGACGAGGCAACTGCCAAACGCATTTTTCAAACTCATGCCGGCTTCTTGGAACTTGTCCGGCGGCATTACACCCCACCACTAAAAGCTATTCAAATGATGTTAGATGACCTGCGTCCGATTTATGATCCATTTTGTGGTGGCTTTGTCACACTTTCCCATGCAGAAGCAAAAAGAAGGATGTTATTCATCTAATGTCACGCCGTTTATTATTGTTGCTTATTGTTTTTTGGGGGGTGATGGTCTTTCGGCTGGATTCAACCTGGGATGGCACAGAAGAACGGGTGTGGATCGCCGCAGCAATCAGAAACTATCATTATTATGATTTTGCCGACATTGGCTTGATGGTTACACGTAACCCTGTACCTGGCACAACAGAAGATTTACAGTTTTATACATCTCACCCACCTGTCGCCATTTGGATACCAGCTATTTTAACGGAGTTTTTAGGGTTTAATGAGTTAGCGATTCGTTATGCATCGGTTGCGGCAACTTTATTAAGCGCAACAGTGTTGTATGTTATAGGACGGCGACTTTATAACAATGATATTGCTTTTTGGGCGACATTGTTTTATGCCGGCACACCATTTATTGCCTATTACAGTAGGCTGCCGGGATATACGCCATTCGGGATGCTTTTTTCCTTGCTATATACAGCGATTATCATAAATTGGTTAAAACGTCCGACCCAGGCACGATTTTTAGCACTCTTGATCTTGACATGGTTAGCCGTATGGACTGCCTGGGCAGCTGTTTTCTTCATCGGCACAATTGGCATTATAGCGATGTGGCAAGGGCAAGTTTTACATAAAAAGCGCGTGGTGTTACTGGGTATATCAAGTGTTTTAGCCTTTATCACGCTCATCGTGTTTTATCAAATTCAATGGGAAGGTTCCATTGATGGATTAGTTCATCGTTTTTTGTGGCGGACGAGCAACGCATCCGGCAGACAAGGGACAGACGCATTTAATGTCCTGGATTATTTAATTAAAAACTTTAGCCATATTATTTACTTGGCAACCCCAAGTTTATTTTTTTTAAGCATATGGGGCGTGGTCATCATCAAAAAACGTGGCGGAAATCACGCTATCCTGATTGGGTTGTTGCTTGCTGGTGTGTTATATCAAGTTGCATTTCGTAATGCCTCTTACATCCATCCATACTACAAAGCCTATCTTGTCCCTGCGATGGCATTAAGTGCCGGGTTCGTTGTCGTTTATGCCCGAAAAGGACGCTGGAAACGCCCAATTATAGATGGTTTAATCGCCTCTATGATGTTAGTTTCTGTCGGTGTCATTGGCGTAATGCACTTCATGGCGGATAATCAACCGTGGATTTTTGAGATTATCAATACGTTTCAAGCGCAATCAACTGAGGATGACATTCTTGCAGTTAACTTCATTGACCCCAAACACAATCAGGTCATCCAGTTTTATCTATTCCGTCCAGTTGTACAAATCGACTCGACGATCGACATTCAAAATTTAGCAGATGAATCACAACGTCGAGTCCTCTATATTTACTGTACTGAATTGCCAGCCACTGAACTTGTTCCAACAATCGAAACGATTTTTGATGACTTCGCCATGTATGATTCGCAACCTCTACTTGATGAAAAATGCCATCTGTTTTTTGTAGAGCCACAAGAGCCAAACTAATAAGGAAAGAGAACATGGATATTAGCTTAATAAAGCAGTTAGCAGTCATCGCCGGTGAAGAAAACATCAGTACTAACCAGGCAGATATTGATTTACACGCTTCTGATGAATCTCATCATCCTCCCTCCCCGGCAGAAGTGGTTGTTTGGGGGCGGTCTGGTCAGCAGATTGCTGAGGTATTGAAATTTGCCAACGCACATCGAATCCCTGTTACCCCTTGGGGCGTTGGAACTGGCTTAGAAGGTAACAGCATTCCAGTGTACGGCGGTATTTTATTATCGCTGGAAAAGATGACACGCATTATTGAAATACACGCGGATGATTTTCAAGTAACCGTTGAGCCGGGCATTGGTCATAAGGATTTAAACGCGCAACTTGCGCGATACGGCTTGTTCTTCCCACCGGACCCTGGTGCAAACGCGACAATTGGCGGAATGTTAGCCAATAATGCTGCTGGTATCCGCACAGTTAAATACGGTGCAAGTAAAGATAATGTGTTACAAATGGAAGTCGCACTAGCAGATGGACGTTTAATCCGGGTTGGTTCACGGTCTATTAAACAAGCGTCTGGATATGACTTATTACATCTTTTTGTGGGTAGCGAAGGAACACTTGGAATCATTACCCAAGCGACTTTAAAGCTCGTCCCTGTTCCAAGTTTGATGAGCGCGGTTGTTGCCTCATTTGCAACTGTTGAAGATGCAGTTGAAGCGGTTGTTGCTGTACGGGGCAGTGGTTTAGACCCAGCAGCGTTAGAATTTATTGACGCAGAGCATTGTCGTCTATTGCATGAAGCAGAAGGGGTGGATTTATTGCCCTACCCAACACTTTTTATGGAATTTCACGCTATTCATGAATCAACCTTGACGCAAGGTATCTCGATGGTGAAAGAATTGTGTGAGGATTTAGGGGCAATTCGTATTCAAGGGACAACTGATCATTCTGAACGTCTTAAATTGTGGCGTGCACGGCATCATTCACTAGAAATTCTTAAGCGAGCCATGCCAGGGTATAAATTTTTTGTGATGGATGTTGCCGTCCCTATCAGTCAATATCCGGCATTAATCAATTATGTAGAAGAGCTACGCGCACAGTTTAATGTCCCTGTCACCATGATTGGTCATGCCGGTGATGGCAATGTCCACGTGGAGTTCCCTTATCAAAACCAAGCTGAGTTTGAACGTGCATTAGAGTGTGACCGATTGATTGTCAAACGGGCGATTGAACTCGGTGGTACTGCCACAGGAGAACATGGCGTTGGGATTGGCAAAGCTGAATTTATGCAGCAAGAACACGGTGCCGCACTCGATGTCATGCGTGCCATCAAGCAAACACTTGATCCCAACGGTATTCTAAACCCCGGCAAAATCTTCCCGGAGGCAATTAAACCAGGGACATGAAGCCCATGTCCCTAAATTTCATCGTCGAATTCGTAGTAGTCGTCGTCATCGTCATAGTCATCCCAGTCATCGTCCTCGTAAAGGTCTTCTTCATCATCATCGAGTTCATCAATGTCATACCCTTCATCGTCGATGTACTCATCATCGTCCATAAAATCACCGAGGTCGATGTCTAAGTCATCATCAACCAAGTCATCAAGATCATCCTCAACGAGATCATCCTCATCAAGCTCGATGTCATCGTCGACGAAATCTTCCTCTTCATCTACGAAATCATCTTCAAAATCTTCTTCTGGACCGTGTTTTAACCAGATACTCATTGGTTCCCCTCTTGTGTGGCAGACTAACTTTCAGACGATTTAATCATACCCAAAAAATAAGTATGAAAGCGAGTATCATTCGTTAATTCTGGATGAAAAGCAGTTGCAAGCAAATGTCCCTCTCTGGCAGCCACAATCTGATCATCAGAGAATTTTGCCAGGACTTCAACCTGGGGTGCAGCTTGGGTAATCACTGGCGCACGAATGAATACAGCATGGTACGGAGTTTCTCCTAATACTGCAATATCCAAATCCGCTTCAAAACTATCAATTTGCCGCCCAAATGCATTACGATTAACCGTCACATCCATCAAGCCTAAAATTGGCTGATGATGTTGCCCTAAATCCTTTGCCAGGAAGATCATACCGGCACATGTCCCCCAAGTGGGTTTGTATGTGGCAAAGTCACGCAGCGGTTGCATCAAACCATAATCTGTGGCTAACTTACCAATGGTTGTGCTTTCCCCACCAGGGATAATTAACCCATCTAGCCCGTCCAGATGAACCGGTAGACGTACTTGCACTGTTTCCACCCCCAAACTGCGCAACATCTTTTCATGTTCAATGAACGCACCTTGCAAAGCCAGAACGCCAATTTTCATAGGCTACATTTCTCCAAGTTATACTAAATGCAATTGTTGCATAGTATCAATGCGAAAGTATGCTTGGTCAATGGGGTGATGAGTCCATTTTCACCAGAGTTTCTGCCGCTTCCAGTAAATTACCTGTCCATCCAAAGCGTTCTTTAACCCAAGCAAAATCCGCAAAGCGTTCTTCGGTTTGAGTCAGTTCTTGCCATATCTGTTGAGCTTGGCTTCTATTCCCTGCTAAGTAATGTGTGATAGCTGTGCCAGCAATGGCATGTTGGTAATTCGGTTTGATCTCTAAGGCATGATGAAAATCAGCAAATGCTTTTTCATAATCTCCCCGCATGATGTAAATACATCCGCGATTATAATAAACGCCTGGCTCATTTGGTGCATATGTCACACCTTGCTCAGCATCCGCCATACCCCCAACTAAATCTCCATAAGCTGCGAGCAAAAAACCACGGTTAGAATAAGCAGGACCAAAATCTGGCATACTTTCTAATGCGTCACTATATGCCTGTAATGCGTTTTCAATATCTCCAAGATGAAAATACACCTCTCCCATGCTAACCAAAGCCGGCGCATGACCTGGAACACGGCTTAAAAACTGTTGATAATCTGGCAAAGCAAGGTCATATTGCTCTAAACGATGCCGAGCATAAGCGCGGAACAAATAAGCCTCTGGAATAGATGGATCAATATTAATCAGTTGATTCGCATCCATCACCACACTACCATATTTCTCTTGTGCAATATGCATGGCAATACGCGCTTTATATAGATTGACATCACGGGGATTTTGCCGCAGCAGGTCATCAATGCCCTCAATTGCCCCACCTGGTTTTCCCATCGCCAGCAACACCGCAGAGCGCAATGTACGAGCAGGCTCTAAATTAGGGTTTTGTTCCAGGGATTTATCTAAATGCTCCAATGCTTGTTGAAATTTACGCTGGCTGAGAAAATTGCGAGCATGCAAATAATTAATAAAAGCACCAAATTTTGTAATTCCATTAAAACGCGCTTCTAAATAATATGCTCCAAAGCCAATCCCTCCCAGGACGATGAGCAAGCCCAAGGTATTCCCTGCCCCACCCGTTATTAGGGATAAGATCATCATGACAGCCATTGCAATCAGCAAAAACGAAAAAGGTCTATTCATCTAATAAATACCCTGTTAATTAATCAATGCCAGATGGTTATTCGTATTATCGAGGTGACAAGAACAGAAGTCAATAAGCCTTGAGAGGATTAAACAAGACTAAAGGGGCTATTTTTACCCAGTTGGCTAGCCCCTTTAACATTAAGCCGTTTGACAAAGCTGCGTTTCTAGCTGGTTGATACGACTGCAAATTTCATCACGTTGTTTCGCATTTAAAGTGCCAATTTCGACATATCGCCAATAGTCTTTAATGGCAGCACGGATGTTGCCCAGCTTGACCTGGCAATCTCCCCGCCGACGATAAGCAATAAAATTATCGCCATCATAATGGATAGCTTGGTTAAAATCAGTAATAGCTGCCAGGTGATTGTCTAGACTCATCTCTGCAATACCACGATAGACATATGCCATAGAAAGAGACTTCACCATAAATATTGCCAGGTTATAATCACTGATAGCCGCACTAGTATCCCCCATATATAAATATGCCAAACCACGACGAGCATAAAGTTCTGCTTTTTCCTGGCGGGTGATAGTGGGTAATTTTAGAGCATAATCAAAATCTTGGATCGCCTGTGTATAAGCTCCTTTTTGCATATACGCCATTCCACGATCCACATAACATGTTACAGAGTTAGGGGTGAGCTTTAAAGCTTTTGTGCTGGCATCAATTGCACGGTCTGCTTGCCCACGCTGCACATACGTCTCACTCCAATTATGATACATTCTAGAAATATAATTTTTAATCCAATTCATCGCAAAAAAACCTATTTTACTACAGTCAATAAATGTTTTTTGGTGTTAGTTAGCGTGATAACGATAACAACAAACTGAACAACACCAAAACTAAAAACCTTACTATTTAGTTTATTAAAAACAAGAGACAAATGAAATTAGAATTGTCACCAAAAATTTGAGGAAGTTCATCTCATTGAGCTGTTAATCATTTCACAAAAAGCGGTTGTTGTTGTTTATTACCTGCTATAAACAGCTGTTTTTTGTGAAAAGTAACCAATCAGGGCTGAATTTCAACAATTACACCGTCTTCTGCCCAGTTATAAAGCAGTTGTACATTCGTGTTACTCAACAAAATGCAACCGTATGTTACACGAGTGCCTAAGCTGTTTTCCCACAAAATCTGCCCGCCCCCACGTGTAGGAAAGCCATGAAAGCCATTCGTAAAATCGTATCCTGGCACAGGGCGATACACCCCCATAAACCAAGGCATGTAAAGATTCCAATTGCTGGCATAGGCATTTGGTTCATGAGAAAGGATTTGGTAAATACCCGTCCAAGTTGGGCTACTATTAATGCCAGTACTTGCCGCCCAATTCCATTTCAGTTGACCATCTTCGTAAACATAAACACGTTGTTGGGAAATACTCACAATAATGCGCTTATTGGGTACCGGGTCATAATCCAAAAAATTATCT
This sequence comes from Chloroflexota bacterium, assembly GCA_003696565.1. GTDB lineage: Bacteria > Chloroflexota > Anaerolineae > Aggregatilineales > Phototrophicaceae > DAOTWY01. The sequence goes on along the minus strand of RFHA01000277.1, from coordinate 4,264 downwards.
GGCGACGGAATAATAATTTCCTGTCCAACAGATAACGCCCCTACCCCAGGATTTGCCTGTTCAATATATGGATATGGGACACCATAATCCCATGCAATGCTTGTGATTGTTTCACCTGCCCGCACAACATGCACGCGGTCATGATGATACACACGAATATAAGGCGTGAGATTATAATTTTCCACAGCAGTGATGATTGCCTGAGTAGCTTCGTCATATTGCAAATAACGTGATGCATCCAATACGTCATCGCGTGTTGCAAGATAATCCCGCACCGCCTCCGGTGATAACGAGAGGCGTATTCCAATCGGGCTAGCAGGATCAGCAAATACGGTAATCCAAGTTGCCCATTCCGCAGGTTGTGCCGCCCAATCCACAATGTCGCCGGTAACTGGGTCATACACACGGATAATCAGCGGATTTGTAAGTAACTGTGTTGCTGCATTTACAATAGGTGTTGGATCATTCACCATTGGTGGAATGTCAATCATCATAAGCTGTAAATGTGGATCAGTTAAACCAAATTGTTGCACATGGTTAATCGTACTGCTTAGGTCTAGTGATCGTCCATACTGCGCAGGGCGTGGTAATACCTGCCCATCAATAAATTGTACACTCGCATCCACTGGTGGAATCATCACGGATGGCTCAATTGCTTGTAAGCCTGTGTAAAGCTGATCGACATTGATTGTTAAAACTGGATCAACCGTTACCTGACTAAAGATCGCATTCAGTGCACTGCCGGCACGTCGTCCTTGTTCATAGGCACGTTCAATGGTCGCCACGGCATCCAAAGAAATACCCAAAGTCGTGCTATCAACCACCCAGGAACGTTCACCGTCTTCTAGTGTTATTGTAGTCCATTGTTCGCTGATTTTTTGTATTGCTTCCGCCTGAGACAGTCCCCCCAAAGATATGTTGCCAACCGATACCCCTGGCAAAATACCATTATTGTAAACCACCGCCACACCAAGCGTTAATACGCCACAACTCATCAAGATTATTAAAAGCAAACTAACGCCAAAAAGTAACATCCAAAATAAAAGAGAAGTATGCTTTTTAGGTTTGACAACGGGCTTAGAAATGGGTTGCCTGATCTGTTGCATATGTGGCTATCCGAGTTTATGTTGGCATATCATAAAATCATGACCTACACTCATTGTACGTGAAAAAAGCCGGTTTTGTTCTTAAGCGTAGGTAAAGCGTCAGCCAGAAGCCCCCACCCAACGTAAAACATAACGTCCACGTGTTTGCTGTGACGTGGCAGTGTATAAATAGGTTATGCCATCAACGATCACAATATCGGCATGACCAATACCCCAATTAAATCCCATATCCATAATCACTGGGTTACCTGGGAATTTCTCCCATTCGCCATCAATCACACGGGCGCGAGCAAAGCCTAACCCGAACTGTGTATCCATACCGATTTCTAGTTCTTCTGGACCGCGAATCCCTTCATATGCCATGTAATAATAATCACCAACCCGTACAACTTCCGCTGAACTAACATAACGAAAATCAAAATATGGATTAGCTGCTGCACCTAATAAATCAACTGGACCATATTCTACAGCCCCACTGAACAGCGGGTCATGATCACACAGTTGAAGTTGATTTAATGGTTGATGACGATTGCCTTTATAGCAACGCATATGACCTGGCGCAGACCCCGCCGCAACGAAAACATAGATCATATCACCTTCAACATAAATTCCGGGTGGTGCCCCAACCAAACAATTGTGAATTTCCCCCCGGATATTCGGATGTGAACCAATCCGCTCAATGTCAGTACATGGAGAAAAATCGCTATGCCAAGTTCCGCCAGGAGTACGTAAATAAACCCAATCTGACCAGTTGATGCCATCATTAGACCGCCGCAGAATAGTTTGAGCGTGCCATTCATAAACCAGATACACCTCATCATGAGCAAAAAACACACGGGGATATTGCTGAGCAGCAGCGCGATTTCCATAAACATCCCACCCATGATGATCGCGCACATCCTGGCAAGGGCACCCATCGCACGGGATCAAACACACGGCAGCAGGCAAGGTAAACGTCTCGCCACCATCTGTGCTTTCCCACCGGGTTAAACAGCCCGGAAAAGCAACCGGCTCCCCACATTGATCCACCACATAAGCCGATTCATAACTAGCATGAAGATACGACCAAAAAACCCCATCCCCCATGTTGACTGTATCACTTTCTCCAACAGGCAACCCCACATCTTCAATATCCATGACCCACTCTGCACGTCCTTCCCAAAAGTCCTCTAAGGTGGGTGGAATGTCCTCATCTGAACCAGAAAAAAGTACCAGTATTAGCCAAAACAAACCGATCATTTACTCATCTCCATTTGCTCAAACGCCTAGATAGGTTAAGATAGATAGTAACAAGTCGTAAATTGGAATATGTGTTATAATTTGCCACATTAGTAGGCGCACTCCCAGGTGAGGCATGTCAAACATCAGCTTAAAGCAATATCTCAATAAAATCGATTCATTGCTCGAAGATGGCTATTATGATGAAGCCGCTTTTCACTGTCGCCACATCCTGAGTCAACAGCCCAAAAACATCGCTGCATATCGTCGCTTGGGACGGGCACTTGTTGCACTGTCTCGCTGGGAAGATGCAGGGGAAGTGTTACGGCGCGTGTTGAGTGTTGCGCCGGATGACAAAATGGCGCATATTAATTTAAGCCGTGTATATGATGCTACTAAGCAACCAGGACGAGCTATCTGGCATTTGGAACGGGCATATGAGCAAGACCCCAACAACCAAACACTAATCGAACAACTGCGTGATCTATATTATCGCCATCATGGACTTGAAGATGTCCGCTTGCAACTCACAGCTGGTTCTGCTGCAAGACAATACGCAGCAAATGGGCTTTATGACCAAGCGATTACTGTGTTAAGTAACACGCTTAAAGAAGCCAAAGACCGGGTTGATTTACGGTTGCTTAAAGCACGTATTCAGCGCGAAGCAGGCTATCATATCGACGCGGCAGAAACCGCAGTAGATGTTCTGCAAACCTTACCTGATTGCTTAGAAGCCAATTTTATTCTGGCAGAGTTGTGGCTTTCTGAGCAGCGTCCATCTGATGCTCAGCGATATTTAAGTCGCATTGAACCCGTTGATCCGTACCTAGCTCTTAAACTGGCATATGGTCATAGTGCAGCAGATGATGAAGTCATGCTTACGGAAGGGGATTACCAAAAAGAGACTAGTCGTACCCTAACCGAAGCCGCACCCGATTGGCTACAAGAAATTGGTGACGAAGCCATCTCTGATGCATCCGATGAATTCACATTTGATGCGCTTGATACAGAATTTAATGACGAGTTAACAACTGATATAACAGATTCAAACTCACTGCTTGAAGCAAGCGATGAAGCAGATAATTTGGATTGGTTAAGCGACATTGAGCCATCAGAAGAATCGTCCGAAGATCAACATCCTTCAACAGGCATGACAGGGATGCTTGCTGCACTAGAAAGTGCGGCAGATAATGAAGAAAATCTATTCGATGATCTACTCAATGAAACAGAAGACGATGACCTCTCTTGGTTAGAGGAAGACGCTGCTCCATCCGAACAATTCGACTGGCTAGCTAATGCTGATGATACTGGCGAGGAAACCTCCGAATCTCCTGGTCCATCGCCACAAGTTACCCGTCAATTTAGTGCAGAAAGTGATGTGAATGATCCGCTTGCCTGGTTAAAGGAAAGTGGCATTGAGCTAGTTGATGACGCGCCTGGCAAGTTTAATCAGTTTGCTGTTGAAGAAGATAATGGTGATTTCCTTAGCCCAGCAGATGACGACCCAATGGCATGGTTAAAAGAAAGCGGTATTGAACTGGTCGATGATGAAGCTGAGACGGCTGAAGGTTTAGCTGAAGATTTAGAGGATGAGGTAGACCCATTAGCCTGGTTAAAGGAAAGTGGGATTGAATTAATTGACGACACAGCGAAGCAAACTCCACCAGTTCAACCAGAACCAGTTGATGCCTCTGATAACATACCTGAAGCAGATAGTCTGGATTGGTTAGCTGATGATACATTACTAGATGAAATGATGGACATGGAGGCATTAACCATGTCAGAAAATGACAACTGGTTAGATATGGATAATGACCAGCAAAACACCCCCGCTTCATCAGAGTGGGAAACTCAATCAGATTGGTTGTCCAATGATGAAAATGAAGAAACTACCCCTGTAGACGCACCCGACTGGTTAGCTGATATGCAGCCGGTTGATG
>RFHA01000276.1 GCA_003696565.1 Chloroflexota bacterium | reverse complement strand
CGGAAGAAGCGGAAGAAGCTGCAGCCTCTATGAGCGAGCCAGAAGTTATTGCAAAAGGCAAAGCAGACGAGGACGAGGAATAACAGTTATCAACCTCAACCTAAATACAACGAGACATCCGGTTGGTGTCTCGTTTTTTTGTTCAAGGGGGATACACGATGTTTTTATGGTTAGTTTTCCTGGGTATAATGCTATTACAACCAAATATGAACTTAGAGCGCGTTTTGTTCACCTCGGATCGTGATGGTAACTGGGAAATTTACACCATGCTTATAGACGGACGTAACCCACGCCGTTTAACAGAGCATCCAGCAGATGATTGGTATCCATCATGGTCACCAGATGGTAATGAAATTGTCTTTACATCAAATCGTAGTGGCAGTTTTGAATTGTATCTGATGGCAATTGATGGGACGAATGTCCGACAATTAACTTATACACCTTTATTAGAAGAAACTGCCCCTGTTTGGTCTCCAGATGGTGAACGGATTGTGTATGTTGCTAGTCCTCCCCATGACTTGGCAGCAGGCGAAATCTATGTGATTGATGTAGATGAACCTATCGCACAACAGTTGACCAACAACGCTGTTCGGGATGATTTCCCGTCTTGGTCACCAGATGGGAGTGAGATTGTATTCCAGAGACAAACGAATGAGCAATTTGATCTTTATGTGATGGATGCAGACGGTAATAATGTTCGCCCATTGATTTTAGATGGAATTGTTCCATCATGGTCACCGGATGGCAGATATATCGCTTTTGCGTCAAATCGAACGGGCAACCGAGAGGTTTATGTGGCGAACTCAGATGGCAGTAATATTCAACAAGTGACAGATACTCCTGGCGTTGATTCTTTTCCGCGCTGGTCTTTTGATAGCGAACGACTAATTTTTGGCTCTAACCGTGATGGAACAACATTTGATCTATATCTATTGACGTTAAGCACCGGGCAAGTACAACGGTTAACAAACACCTCTGCTAACGAAGGGGCACCAAGCCTTTGGGGCAATGCTCTAGTGAGTGTTGCAACACAACCGCCGCCAACAGCTTTGCCAACCGATTCTCTGCCGACACAGATTTTTACGCCGACTCCATTGCCAATTTGCTTGATTAATGCCCTTAACACAGTTAATTTGCGCATTGGTCCAGGCACGACATATGATCGTGCTGGGACATTGCCGGCTGGAACAAGCATCAATGCAGATGGACAAGCAACCGGGGTAGATGGCTTTATTTGGTGGCGGTTAGTTGATGAGCGATGGGTACGTTCTGACGTTGTGGAAACAGCAGGAGAGTGTGATGCGTTACCCAAAATTGACCTAGCTGAAGATGAATAGAAAAGGGGTTTTTATGTTTTCTGTAATTTGTTGAAATATGTCCACGTGTTTTTATTTTGCAGCAAAAAATATCTATGTAGCTCATAATCATGACATTTATCATCAGCAAAATATAACAGATTCGAATATCCCAAAACATTTTTACCTTGTAAGCTTGTATGAAAGTAGTAACAGAATAAAGGTGATAAAAATGACAGATATTACCTGGGAAAAGGTTGAACAACGAGGCACACCGGTACCTAGTGGAAATAAAACAGAGCGACTTAAGTTTATTATTGGTGGGTTACTAATTTTTGCTGCAATTGGCTACCTCATTGTTATGGGCACATTGAACAATACACAATATTTTATCACTGTAGATGAATTACTATCTAACCCGGAATATATTGGGCAAACAGTTCGAATTTCTGGTGCAGTTATTGGTGAAACAATTCAATATGACAGCCAGAATCTCATTATTGATTTTACAATTGCCCATATCCCTAAAGATACAGACAATCTAGCATACACTTTATATCAAGCTGTGCAAGACCCTCAAGCTGCTCGTCTACAGGTTCATGTTGAAAATCAAGTAAAACCAGATTTACTAAAAAATGAAGCACAAGCAATTTTGACTGGCACACTAGGCGATGATGGTGTGTTTTATGCAACGGAATTGCTATTAAAGTGTCCAAGTCGTTATGAAGATGTTGCGCCAGATCAAGTAAGCGATGAAGGGGTATAACTAGTATGCTAGCTGAAATCGGCTTATTTGCACTGGCGTTTGCTTTTGCTTCTTCGTTATATGCAATTGGCGCATCAGTTTTTGGAGAATGGCGACATTCGGAAAAGATTGTCCTAACTGGACGCAACGCAGCACTTCTAACATTCATGTTACTGTTATTGGCGATCATCGCATTACAAATTGCAATCCTCTCAGAAGATTATCAGATTGCTTATGTTTGGTCAGTAAGTAGCCCACAAATGCCCACTTTTTTCCGTTGGACAGCCTTATGGGGATCACAAGCTGGCTCGCTTCTGTTTTGGTCTTTTTTGATGGCGGCATTTTCTGCTACTGCTTTGATCTTAAATTGGAAAAGCCATCGGCGTTTAATGCCTTATGCCACGGCTTATATGATGGCAGTTGTGGCGTTTTTCGTCGGTATTACATTGTTTTATGAGAACCCATTTGAACGTTGGTGGATTGTTGATGGGAATGAGGTCGTACGTACGGCGTTGATCCCCGCTAATGCTGTAGCACCAGATGCCAACCGTTTAGCAGAAACTGCAAAAGGGTTAAATCCGCTGTTACGCCATTTTGGCATGGCAATTCATCCTCCCATGCTTTACCTAGGGTTTGTTGGATTTATTATTCCGTTTGCATTTGCGATGTCTGCTCTGGCATCTGGTGATCTTTCCACCAATTGGATTAAAGCATCGCGTCGTTGGGCATTGGTGGCGTGGTTGTTTCTTAGCTTGGGTTTGATTTTAGGGGGACGCTGGGCATACGATGTGCTTGGCTGGGGTGGTTACTGGGGCTGGGACCCCGTGGAAAATGCGGCATTTTTACCCTGGCTAATTGGTACGGCATATTTGCACAGTGTGATGATCCAAGAAAAGCGTGGGATGCTTAAGACATGGAATATGTTTTTGGTGATTGGCACATTTAGTGCGGTGATCTTCGCTACTTTTGCCACGCGTAGCGGACTGGTAGACAGCGTTCATAGCTTTGCCCGTAGTGAGATTGGCTTCCCTATGTTCTTCTTTTGGTTCACGCTCACAGTGATATCGGTTGGGTTGATCTTGTGGCGGCGGAATCAAGGACGATTGCGTGACGATCATCATTTCAAGGGTTGGCTTAGTCGTGAGATGTTGTTTGTTATCAATAATGTGGTGTTTCTTGCGTTGTTTGTCGTAATTTTTTGGGGAAGTTTTGGTGCGCCGATTGTGTCTGAATTGTTTCTTGATACTGATATCACTATCGGAACAGATTACTTTATGCGTGTGACTCCCCCTTTGTTTGCTGTGCTGTTTGTGTTGATGGGGATTGCACCACTTTCCGCATGGGGAACAACATCGTTATCTCGCATGGGGCAGGCATTGCTTATCCCTATGACTTTAACAGGTGTGACGGTGGCTTTTTTATACAGTACAGGGATGAATACACCTGTTGCATTACTTGGATATGCTATTGTATCTCTGGCGGGATGGGTGGCAATTGTGGAGACGTTACGCGCTATGATGGCACGGGTACGCACACATGGTGAAAATCCGATACAAGCCTTGTTTTCTCTCATTCGGCGTAACCCACGCCGATATGGTGGATATCTTACACATTTGGGGGTAACAATAATCGGTATCGGTATTATTGGTAGCACATTGTTCCAAGTAGAAACACAACAAACACTGGCACAGGGTGAAAGTTTGTATATTAGTGGGTATGAAATGCGGTTTGATAACCTGCGCGCACGGCAAATTTCTAGTGATGGGCGTATTATGGATATTGCTGATGTGACGGTACTGAAAGATGGGCGTGAGATTGCAACGCTCCATCCACGCCGTGATTTCTTCCCTGAAGGAGATGGGATGAACAGCATGACCATCGCTGGTGCCCATAGCACGATAGAAAATGACTTCTATGTGCTATTGGTAGATTGGGAAACAATAGACCAACAGAGTGTCACATTCAAAGTATATATCAACCCACTTATTAACTTGGTGTGGTGGGGTGGTTTGGTTCTTATTTTAGGGACGTTGTTTTCAATCTATCCAAAAGAGACGGTATCGGTACGGGTTCGTCAAAAATTAATCAAGCAATCTGGCAATACGCTTGCGTTGGAAGGAGCGTCGTCATGATTAAAACTGTAACGACAATGCTGCTATTACTCATCTTAATTTTACCATTAGCCGCACAAGAAGATGACGATGTTGTAACAGATGATGAAGTGAATGCTGTAGCGCGTCAACTTTATTGTCCAGTTTGTGAGAATATTCCACTTGATGCATGTGGCACGGCTGCTTGTGAAGATTGGCGATATGAGATTCGCTTACAACTAGAAGCAGGGATGACTGAGGAACAAATTATTGATGATTTTGTGACGCGGTTTGGGGATCGTGTAGTTGGCACACCTAAAGACCCTCTTTTACGGGTAATTTCTGTGGTTACACCCTGGGTTATGATCGCCCTTGGGGTATTTTGGGGCTGGCGGATGTTTCAGCGGCGGATGACTACGAATGCGGTGGAAGATGTTCAACAAGTATCATCTGACGAACACTCACACTATCAGGACTTGTTGGAGCAAGACATTGCAGGGGGATAGGATGACAACAGAAACGTTGATCACAAATGATAAACATAAATCATTAAATTTAGGGACATTGGTTATTTTTGCTGTGTTAGTATTGATGGGTGCGGTGATTGCTATGGCACTTTCTCGCCAGAACCAGACACAACCAACAAGCGGACCTGCGCCAGATTTTAGTTTCACCACATTTGATGGCGTCTCTTATCGTCTTTCAGATTTTCGAGGCAAGGTTGTTGTCATCAATTTTTGGGCAAGCTGGTGTACAGAATGTGGTTATGAAGCCGATGATTTGCAGTCGGTATGGGAATATTATGAACCGACTGGTGAGGTTATTTTTTTAGGCATTGCCTATGCTGATAATGGTCCGCGCTCTTTGGAATATATTGAGCGATATGGCATTACCTACCTCAATGCCCCTGATCTTGGTACACGTATTTCCGAAGACTATCGTATTACTGGTGTACCGGAGACGTTCATTGTGGATCAAAATGGGGATGTTGCCCATTTTATCTATGGTGTGACCAACCGCACCCAACTAACGAGTATTATTGAAAATTTACTGGCTAAAGAGGCAATACAATGAGCGTGATGGGGATTATTGCAGCGATCTTTGTGTTTGGTGTTGGATTAGCTTGGGTGTTTTCGCCATTGTTTTTTACACGTGGTGAACTAGGTCTGATTGCTCAACGTAAGCGAGAACAAGATGAGCTGCTTACACTTTATGAGCGTGTTGTTATGGTTATTCGTGACTTAGATGATGATTTCCAAACGGGGAAACTCCCACGCGAAGAATATGAACTTGAGCGTGATCGCTGGACGCAACGCGGTGTAGAAATTCTACAAGCTCTTGAAACGCACCATGATTCCCCCCTTAAAAAATCACCAGCAAAGGCGGAACGTGATTTTGATGATGCAATTGAGGCAGCTATTAAGCAGTATGTCACTTCAATGAAGGGTTAATCATGAGATCTCTTTGGGAAATTAGTATCATTTTGGTGATGATATTGTCTGCTTGTGGGGGCTTGGCAGGAGAGCCAGAAATTGTTGCGACAATGCCAGTTTCCCAGTCTGCTGCTCACACACAAACGCCTGATGTGTTACCAGATACAATGCCAAATCTTGAAATGGGTGCGGTGGTCTACCAGACCAATTGTGTACGCTGCCATGGCGAATCGGCGCGTGGTGACGGTGAGTTAGTGTTGAATGGGCAAATTCCGCCACTAATGGACTTCAACTCAGGAGAACGTCAGGCACAATCCAGCCCGGTAGAGTGGTTTGATATTGTTACAAACGGTAGATTAGAGACATTGATGCCACCCTGGAGCGGTAGCTTAAGTAACACGGAACGTTGGGCTGTTACGATGTATTTGTATAGTTTAGCTTATTCTCCTCAGCAAATTTCTGCCGGAGAGACGATTTACCAGGCATCTTGTGCAGAATGTCATGGTGAAAACGCAACTGGAACAAGTGAAGCACCAGCAATCGCTGGAATATTTGAACGATCTGATTCTGCTGCTGCACAATTAATTGCCAATGGTACAGCGAATATGCCGGCGTTTATAGACTTTAGTGCAGAGGAAATCACGAATGTCATCGCCTATTTACGCACTGTTGGTAGCGGCACATTGTCATCTGATTCTGGTGCAGAAATTGATGAAGCGATTGAACCCACATTAGGCACAATTAGTGGAACCGTGATCAACGGTAGCATGGATGGTGTCATACCACAAAATATGGTTGTTCAGTTGCATGTTGTGGATCGTTCCTTTAATGAACAAATTATTGAAACCCGTTTAAATTCCGATGGCACATTCCGCTTTGATGATATTTTAATTGATCCGAACCATGGTTTTGTGGCGACGATTTTTTATCAAGGCTCCTACTTTACCAGCGATTTTATTCCTGGTGATTTTGGCATGACGCAAATTGACCTACCTATTACGTTATACGAACCAACAAATGATCCGTCCGTATTGCGTATTGAAGAGATCACAGCACAAATTTTTGCCGATGCCGAATCATTACAAGTTGTGGAAATCATCACACTGACAAATATGTCAGATCATGTGTTTATTGGTGAGGAAGCAATTAGTAGCCCAGACCGGATAACACTACAATTTCCTTTGCCTGAACAAGCAACTTATCTTGATATAGGAGATGAGCGGTATCGTATCAGCGATGATGGCCAATTTGTGATGGATACACAAGCTGTTTTACCAGATAAGCCACATATTGTGCATTTAGGCTACACGCTACCATATGATGGTTCTGTTATTCTCAATCAACAGATGCCATATCCGTTTGCAGGGATGATTAACGTTTTGATTGGAACCGATGGGGTAGTCATTCAAAGTAATCAGTTGCAGCCATTAGG
>RFHA01000275.1 GCA_003696565.1 Chloroflexota bacterium | reverse complement strand
GGTACGTATCCCACGTCATGTTAAATCAGAAGAAGCTAAAGCTAGCTTAAAACATGGTATTTTAACTATTTTTCTCCCTAAAAAACCTGATGATCCAACAGGTCATATTATTTCTGTTACCCCTACTGAATAAAGCAAATTACCATGTGGGACGAGGTTTGTCCCACATAGTTACTCCATAGATGATTGAAGGTGGTGTTGGCGCAACTCCGCATATGTTTGTTTAAACTCTTGTAGCATTGTACGCTTTTCTTCATCACTCAAAAAACTATTGCGGATGGCATTTAAGGCTAGCATTTCTAACTCATCAATTGTTAATCCACAATCTTGAACAGCCTTGAGATACATCTGATTGAGATCGACATGATAAATCTGAGCAAGGTCAGCGTTAAGCGATATATCCTCAACAGAACTCATAAGTTGGCGCAAGGGATAATCCCCATAATCTTTAATCCATCCGGAATAAACAGCTCTGGCAAGATTAATACTGATAGGGGTTTTATTATCAACAACTTTGGTCAAGCTAGCTTCATCCTCAATTACTCCCCAGGCATCAAGTAAACGATCTGGGTGTAAAATGTCAAGAGCTTCGCTTACTCCTGCTGTTCCCTTAGATATACCAGTCTGTAACACTGTTTTGGCTTCTTTTTTATGAGCTGTGCTAAAAGTACGTTCAAATTGCCCTGCCGGCTGTGCATCATCGGGACCAATAACACCAAACGCCACTACGCCATTTTTACGCCCGTTGGCGCTGATAACCCAACGCAATGTGTCATCAGCACGCCGAGGTTCAGCACGTGGCACGGCTAATATCCAGTTTAATCGTACTCCCCATCCACGCTCAACACGGTCTTTGCCATCACTTAGTGCTGTAATAAACTTGTCAAATGTCCATCCTGCTGGTACACAATTTGCCACATTAACCAGCACTTCCGCATATTTAATGTTCTGCTTAGAAAATGTCACTCCCATATCATAGACCAATCGTGTCAGGTCTTCTGGGTATTTGATCCATGATCCTAGCATTTCTAATAAAGGATCAAGTTGTGTATAGTCTGGATTTTCTAATCGCTTTAAAGACTTGCTAAAATTTTTGACAGACGCGGCAATCTCATTCTGCTCAGCAATTAAAAGCCAAGTCTCTTTACGAACAGCCCCTTGTAGACTAACTCCAATATCTACCTTGGGCATAGCTTGAATATAACTTTCGATACTCATAATTTCCCTTTCGCCTTTTCAAGACGCTTTGCACGAAATTTCACAGCTGCTTGTATGAAGCCACTAAACAATGGGTGTGGGTTATTGGGGCGGCTAAGAAATTCTGGATGAAACTGACTACCTACCATGAAGGGGTGATTTTTCAGTTCTATAATTTCTACTAACAATCCATCTGGACTTAAACCACTAAAAACGGCACCATGTTCTTCAAATGTTGCGCGATAATCATTATTAAATTCAAAACGGTGGCGATGACGTTCTTGCACTTCCTCTTGATGCCCATATGCAGCGGCAGCGATACTTTGGGGTAATAATTTGCATGGATACAACCCAAGGCGCATCGTTCCCCCCATGTCAGTAATACCACGCTGATCATGCATTAAATCGATAACACTGTGTTTGCTGGGGCGTTCAAATTCTGAACTATTAGCATCTTCTAATCCAAGCACATTCCGTGCAAATTCAATGGTCATAACTTGCATACCTAAACACAAGCCTAAATATGGAACTTGATTTTCTCTAGCATAGCGAGCAGCTAATATTTTCCCTTCAACACCACGATACCCAAATCCACCTGGAACAATAATGCCGTCTACTTCCGCCAGAGAATCAAACCCTTTACCTTTTTCCAAGTCACCAGAGTGAATCCAAACGATTTCAAGTTTACGATCCGCCCAGCTAGCTGCATGAAAAGCAGCTTCTTTAACACTCATATAGGCATCATGTAGTTCAATGTATTTACCAACAATGGCGATTTTAATCTGTTCTTTGGCAGCTCGCATGCGCTTGATCATTTTACGCCATTCTTTTAGATCAGGTTCTTGTGCTTCTAATCGAAGGTTTTCAACTAGATAATCCCCCAATCCTGCATCTTCTAATGCAAGCGGCACATCATATAACAAATCAGTTGTTTGTAATGGGATAACAGCGTTATCATCAACATCACAAAAAAGCGCAATTTTGCTTGTTACGTCTTTACTAACCGGGTGGTCTGTTCTGGCAATGATAACATTAGGTTGAATACCAATACTCCGTAATTCTCGAACACTGTGTTGAGTCGGTTTAGTTTTTAATTCGCCAGTTGCACCAATGTAAGGCAAGAATGTCACGTGTACATATAAAGTATCACGCCGCTTAAGACTCATTCGCATCTGACGAATCGCTTCTAAAAATGGCTGTCCTTCAATGTCTCCAACTGTACCGCCAACTTCCACCACAACAACATCGGCATCACTTTCTTGCCCAACTAATGCAATACGCCGTTTAATTTCATTAGTGATGTGTGGGATAACTTGAATAGTTCCACCTAAATAATCACCTCGTCGCTCTTTGTCAATAACATGACCATAGACTTGTCCTGCTGTGACATTGCAAGTGCGATTAAGGTTTTCTCCTGTAAATCGCTCATAATGCCCAAGATCAAGATCAGTCTCGGCTCCGTCATTTGTTACAAAGACTTCTCCATGTTGATATGGACTCATTGTTCCAGGATCAACATTAAGATAAGGATCAAGTTTTTGAATCGCAACTTTGAGACCACGCGCCTTTAAAATACGCCCAATTGCTGCTACAGTCACACCTTTACCAACGGAACTGACAACGCCACCGGTGCAAAAGATATACTTTGGTTTTGTCATGAGGACTCCACAAAAACTGCGGCGGGAAGATCATGTCATCCCGCCGACTTATTCCTTTACGAAAAGCTAACCCGTAAAACGGTGGTATATGATTAAACTAATTTTTCTAGATCATCAGCCGTGCGGCGCATATCTAAGAAAATTAATCCCAACTTAGCCCCCTCACGGACTAACGTTGTTAAAACAGCTTCTTCTCCAACAGACATCAGGATAACATATCCATCATTGCCCTTGATATATACCTGGTCTAACAACCCACGCCCTAATTCGCTCGAAATCCGTTCACCGAGGGAGAGCATCGCCGCAGACATAGCGGATACACGATCTTCTTCAACCCCTGCCGGCAGCGAGGATGCCATAATCAAACCGTCAACACTGACAACAGCCGATGCTTCGATTTCTGGTGTTGTTGCTTGTAAGTCACGGAGACGGTCAACCATTAAATCTGTCCGCGATCTCGCCATGTTGTTGTACTCCTCTCAAAAAACACCCCATAGCCCGAATGATGAGGTTATCTAGTGCTCGCATCTCACGTAGATTATTATACTAAACATGAGCCATTCGGCAAGTAAAGTCTGTTCAGTTGGATAGCTTTGCTTATATACTGATGGTGGATAAAGCGTAGGGTAATCGTAATTCGATGTTATCAACTAGCGTTGTACAATAAGCCAAGTGAAAAAACGCAGGAAGTAAAACGTATGACAAGAGAAGAAACACGCCGCACAAGTGATAACCATAACATTAATATTGTTCAGAGTGTTGCGGAACGGGTGGCACAGAATGTTGGTCAGGTTATCATTGGAAAACGAAACGAAATTCGGCTAACGATATTAGGTCTGATTGCCCAGGGACATATTCTCATTGAAGATATTCCTGGTGTTGGTAAAACGATGCTCACAAAGGCTTTAGCACGGTCTATTGGTGCTTCTTTCAGTCGTATTCAATTTACACCAGATATGCTTCCATCTGATGTAACTGGTGTTTCATTGTTTAATCAGAAAACCCGCGAGTTTGAATTTCGCCCTGGTCCAATTATTGCTCAAATCGTCTTAGCAGATGAGATCAATCGAGCAACCCCTAAAACACAAGCAGCACTACTTGAAGCAATGGAAGAACGTCAGATCACAGTCGATGGGGTCACTTATCCTATGACAGATCCATTTCTTATTTTAGCAACACAAAATCCTATTGAGTATGAAGGGACATTCCCTTTACCAGAGGCACAACTTGATCGCTTTCTGATTAAAATTCAATTGGGGTATCCCAATCCTGCCGAAGAATTGACAGTTTTATCTGCCCAACAATATCAACACCCTGTTGTAAATGTGCAGCAAGTGATTACAGTTGATGAACTGCTTGAAGCTCAAAAGGCAGTTCGAGAAGTCTATGTGGCAGAAGAGGTTATGCGCTATATTGTTGATTTAGTAAATGCTACTCGTCGTCATCATGATGTGTATTTGGGAAGTAGCCCACGTGGTTCGTTAGCACTGTTCCGCACCGCACAGACTCGTGCAGCAATGGCGGGACGAGATTATGTTATTCCTGATGATGTAAAAGCATTGGCGGAGGTTACATTGTCACACCGTATTATCGTTGGACCAGAGGCACGTGTTAATAAAGTTTCACCACGAACCATTATTCAAGATATTCTGGCTTCTACACCTGTTCCTGGTGCATCAGCTACGTATTAACAATGTCAAATCGACGTAACACGATTTATATATTAGCGATTTTAAGCTTTGTTGTGGGATTGCTTACCGGGCGCGCTTTTTACTTTAATTTAGGATATATGTTTTGCGCGTTGATGTTATTTTCAATGTTATGGGCTTGGGCATCAGTACGATGGTTAGTAATTACCCGCCGAACCCGATCACGACGAGCGCAAGTTGGACGGTTGTTTGAAGAGCAATTTATCATTCATAATCCAGCAATTTTACCCAAACTTTGGCTAGAAGTCAGAGATGAGTCTAACCTGCCTGGGCATGTTGCCAGTCACATTGTTCCTGCGCTTGGTGTGCGCTCAAAATATAGCTGGCAAGTTAAAACACGCTGTGCTACACGAGGAGAATTTAAACTTGGACCAATGACGATCTCTAGCGGTGATCCCTTTGGGCTTTTCCATGCGATGCGACGCATTGATGCTACAACTCGAGTGATTGTTTATCCACAAATTGTGGAGATACAGCAATTTGAATTACCGATTGGGAATATTTCCGGTGGAGAAGCACAACGACGCAGGTCGCATTATGTAACAACTAACGCTGCTGGTGTTCGTGATTATGTCCCCGGAGATAGTTTTAATCGTATTCATTGGCGGTCAACTGCACGGCGAGACAAGCTCATCGTCAAAGAATTTGAAATTGATCCGCTGGTGGATATTTGGTTATTTGCTGATTTCTCTGCATTGTCTTTGGTAGAAGCGGCAAATATCAAGCGAGTTGGTGGTACGGGTCCAATTATGCCTGTTTCAAATGAGATACCTCAATCTACAGAGGAATATGTTGCAGTTGTCTCTGCTTCTTTAGCAAAGTATTTTATTACACTTGATCGTGCATTAGGGTTTGCCGCTTATACGCCCAACCGAGAAATTCATCAACCAGAGCGCGGTAATCGGCAATTAACACGTATCCTTGAATCACTGGCTGTTGCACGTAGTTTATCTGACTATACACTGGGTCAAATGTTGACACTAGAGACTCCCTATTTTACACGTGGAACAACGCTACTAATTGTGACCGCCTCTTTAGAACCGTCTTGGGTTATTGAAGCTCAAATACTGACAAGACGAGGTATTCGTCCGATGTGTATTCTAATTGATGCATCAACTTTTGGTGGGATTAAACCTTCCGATGAAATACGGGGCATTTTGCAAATGGCGAATATCCCTACAGTTGTGATTCGTTATGGAGATGATATTGCTACAGCATTAGCACAACGTTCATTATGAGCAAAAACAACAACACATTTTTGTACACAATTGTTTTTATCAGTGGTATGACTACCCTTGCCGTAGAATTATCAGCTTCTCGGTTATTAGGTAATGTATTTGGTACGAGTAACCTAGTATGGGCAAATGTTATTGGACTGATGCTGCTATATTTAACAATTGGTTATTTCATTGGCGGACGTTGGGCTGATCGTTCCCCGCAGCATCAAACATTGTTTCAGATCGTTATATGGGCAGCATTTCTTGCCGGTTTAATTCCGCTCGTGTCTCGCCCTGTTTTGCAGGCTGCGGCAAAAGCAGTTGTTGGAGCAGAAGCGGCACTCGCACTAGGATCATTTATTTCAGTTCTGATATTGTTTTCTGTTCCAGTGACCCTTATGGGATGTGTTTCTCCATTTGCTATTCGGCTTGCCATTCATGATCCTGCAGAAGCCGGTAAAATTTCGGGACAAATTTATGCAATTAGTACGTTAGGCAGTTTATTAGGTACATTTTTGCCAACATTACTGCTTATCCCCCTATTAGGCACAACCCGCACCTTTTTAGTGTTTTCTGGCGTATTGTATTTATTTGGATTATGGGGGTTGTATCGTATTCAAGGGTTTAAGGCTCTTTTTTGGTTATGGATGCCCTTTGTCATCAGCTTATTAGCAATATGGGCGTTAAACGGCTATCTAAGACCTCCTACAACAGGCTCAACTATATTGTACGATGATGAAAGTGCCTATAACTATATTCAAGTGATTGAAACTCAAAACGGTTATCGGGAATTACTACTGAACGAGGGACAAGGTGTTCCTAGTAAATATCACCCGACTATTTACTCATATAATGGAACATGGGAGTTTTTCCTAGCTGCACCTTATTTTAACTCCGTGCCATTCACACCTGAAAATGTTCAAAGTGTTTTAGTAATTGGTTTAGCCGCTGGTACGATCCCTCGTCAGTATATCCATGTATATGGAGATATTCCAATTGATGGCGTGGAGATTGATCCCGGCATTATTGAGGCTGGGGCGTTATATTTTGACATGAATAAAACCATGATGCCGAGCCTGACGGTATATGCTCAAGATGGACGGTATGTGTTGAATCAGTTAGATCGCAAATACAGTGTTGTTGCTATTGATGCATATCGCCCGCCGTATATTCCTTGGCATTTAACAACAGTCGAATTTTTTCAGGAAGTGAAAGCCCATTTACTTGATAATGGTGTTGTAGCAATTAATGTTGGACGTACTCGTACTGATCGCCGTCTAGTTGATGCGATGGCACGCACATTGAGAGAAGTTTTTCCAAGTGTTCATGCTATTGATGTTCCTAGCGCATTCAACACAATTTTAGTTGCAACTGTGCAGCCAACATCATCGGATAATCTCATGCAAAATCTCGCGTTATTATCACGAGAATATACGGTCTCTTTATTGTATGATACGCTCACTCTGGCTTCACAGAACATTGTGCCTGTTACTTACTCTAATACAGTTTTCACAGATGATCATGCACCCATAGAAACACTTGTTGAT
>RFHA01000274.1 GCA_003696565.1 Chloroflexota bacterium | reverse complement strand
TCTGCACCTGTGAACGGACCAATAAATGGCACAGCAGAAAGGAGTAGACCACCTGCAACCTGTCCTACGAACCTACCCAAACTGCTCTTTCGTATACCACCTGTACCTAATTTGAACAGAAAGTCGTGGTATTTGGTTAGGTCTGATATTACGCTGTTTATCTCCTTGATTGAGTTATCACCTGATAATTCCTCAATAGTTTCTTTTAGGGCTTTTCTTAACTCCTCTGACTCAAAATTCTTAACCTTTTTAGGTGCTCCTATTGCTGCTCTGGCTTCATCCCCTAATGTTCGCTTTATGTCTTTTGTTAGCTGTACAAGTGTTACTTTCTCTTCATCAAGTATCTTTTTATCTAACTTCTTAACTATCTTGGAAAGTGTAGCATCGGTTATATCTGGATTAGCGTCTGCCACCTTTGAGAGTATGATTGACTTGATAACTTTTGCGTCAAACTTCTTTTCACCCTTTTTAAGTATTTCGTCTCTTGATTTGGCAAGATCTTCTATCACATTACTTACCCTTCTCCTAGCTAGTTCGGTATTAAGTCCAAGTTTGCTGTCTATTTCTGGTATAGCTCCTATTTCAACACCAGTTCGTATAGCCCTAGGATTGGTATTTTTTAGCTCCTCAACCATTCTTGCACCAGTCTTTCCTTGTGATGTTGCTATATTTTTGATTTGTGTTTCAACTAGGTCTATGTCTTTTGGTTTCAATTCTCTTAATGTTCCTGTTGGGTCAATTCTGTTCTTTACCTTTTTGAGTATTCCCCTAGCTGCCTTTGTTCCAATTGAGTTACCCAAAGAAAATACTCCACCAGTTATTCCACCTAGTGCAGTAGCACCTGCTACCTTTCCTATTGCATTGGTAGGATCATTTGCTGCTTCTTGTAGACCTATACCAAAACCACCTAGTGCACCTGCACCAGTTTCGGTTTTAAGGAATTGTTTTAAGGCTTCTTTTCCTGCAACCTTTCCACCTTCGCTTACTAATTCCCTTGCTGCTTGAAGTTCTGGTTTTCCACCTGCTGCGATAGAAGCTATTTCCAAGCCTGTACCTACTGTATCAGCAGCAGATCTGGCCACACCACCAGCTAACTGTGCAGCACCTTTGAGTGCTTTACCTTCTTTGATAGATTCTGTTGCCTTTGATACTCCTTCTGCCAATCCTGTTGTTAATGGCTTAATATCTCCCAAGAATTTAGACTCAATTGGTTTAGCTGCAATTCTACCTTCTTTTAGGGCTTCTGGATCTCGTATACCCGCTGTTGCAGTAGCTGCTAT
>RFHA01000039.1 GCA_003696565.1 Chloroflexota bacterium | reverse complement strand
GGGGGCAACACCCCCAACCCGGTCGTCAATGCGCCGGGCACCTACACGCTGACGGTCACCGACCAGAACAACGGCTGTTCGGAGACCGCCTCCGTGACCGTGACGCAGGCCCCGCCCCTGGTGCTGAACATTTCTCCGCCGGCCCCGGTCACCTGCAACAACCCCAGCAGCAGCATCAGCACCACCGTCAGCGGCGGCACGCCGGGCTACACCTACAACTGGAGCAACGGCAGCACCGACCCCAACCCTTCGGGGTTGCCCCCCGGCACCTACGACGTGACCGTCACCGATGCCGACGGCTGCACCGTCACGGGCTCGGCCACCATCCTCGACGACACCACCCCGCCCACCGCGGTGGCCAATTTTTCGGGCACCATCGATTGCTACACCCCGACCCTCGTATTGGACGGCTCCGGTTCCTCGACGGGGCCCAACTTCACCTACCAATGGACGGGCCCCGGTATCGTGAGCGGGGGCAATACCCTGACCCCCACCATCGATCAGGGAGGCACCTATACCCTGACGGTGACCAACACGGGCAACGGTTGCACCTCGACCGTCTCGGTGACGGTGCCCCAAAACACCACGCCTCCCACCGCCGTAGCGACCGGCGGGCAGCTTGATTGCAACAACAGCCAGATCACCATCAGCGGCAACGGCTCCTCGACGGGTTCGAACTTCACTTACCAGTGGTCGGGCCCCGGCATCGTTTCCGGGGGCAACACCTTGAACCCCACCGTCAATGCGCCCGGCACCTACGTTTTGACCGTCACCGACCAGGTGAACGGCTGCACGAGCACCGCCTCGGCGACGGTCGTCCTCGATGTGACACCCCCCAACGCGGTTGCCAATGCGGGCGTGCTCACCTGCACCCAGCAAACCATCACCATCGACGGCAGTGGCTCCAGCACGGGGGCTGCCTTCACCTATCAATGGACCACCCAGGGGGGCAACATCGTCAGCGGCGCCAATACCCTGAATCCGGTGGTCGATCAGCCCGGGATTTACACCCTCACGGTCACCAACATCCTCAACGGCTGCACGGCCAGCGCCACCGTGCAAGTGGGTCAGGACATCACGCCCCCCAATGCCGTGGCCAACACCACCGGCACCATCAACTGCTACACCCCTCAAATCATTCTGGACGGCTCCGGCTCCAGCACCGGACCGGTCTTCACCTACCAGTGGACGGGGCCCGGGATTGTGAGTGGGAACAACACCCTGACGCCGACGGTCAATCAGGGGGGCACCTATACCCTGACGGTGACGAACACCCAGAACGGCTGCACGAACAGCGCCACCGTGACCGTGAACGAGGACCTGGCTTTGCCGACGGCGGTGGCGCAGGGCGGGGAATTGACCTGCACCAACCCCGTGATTCAAATCAGCGGGGCGGGCTCCTCGACGGGCAGCAACTTCACCTACCTCTGGTCGGGGCCGGGGATTCAGGGCGGCGCGAATACCCTGACGCCCACCGTTTCCATGCCGGGTACCTACGTGCTGGTCGTCACCAACACCCAGAACGGCTGCACGAGTTCCGCCATCGCCACCGTCATTCCCAACGCCAGCCCGCCCATCGC
>RFHA01000038.1 GCA_003696565.1 Chloroflexota bacterium | reverse complement strand
TGGCAACGATTACCAGATTACACCCGGCGCAAACGGCGTGATTTGGATTAACTCCTTCTAACAACCAGGAAATTCCCTCATGCCCCAACTCACCCGACTACCCACCACTGGCACATCCGACAGCGGCAACGGCGGCGATGTTGGCTGGTCGAAGCCCATTCGGGTGACGGCCAGCGACAACTTCGAAGCGCAGGTCAATCTGGCGCCGGGCGCGACCACCTTCTGGCTGCGGGCGGCCGCCTTCGATTTCACCGCCATCCCGGACACGGCCACCATTGACAACATCAATGTGCGTGTGGAATGCCACACCAATGGCACAGTGGTGGACGTTGACTGCCGGCTGGATGCGCCTGCCTTTGGCGGCCCGGGCACAAACCAGCCCGCTGCTGGCACATGGCCATTGGCTGCCGACACCTACCTCGACCACAGCCATACGGCCGTCCAATGGGGCGGCCCGCTGACTGGCAGCGACCTGAAGCACCCCGATTTCGCCGTGCTAGTCTCTGCCCTGAATGCAGGCGGCAGCAATGCGGGCACGCGCATCGACAGCATTGAGCTGGTGGTCGATTACACCGAAGCAGGCGGTACGGCCGTCACCATCAACGTGGCAGCAGGCCAGGTGGGTACGGCCGGTCAGCCAGCAGTCAAAGCCGGGCCAGATGTGGTGGTGGCGGTGGCAGTGGGGGCGGCCACCGCCCAGGGCCAGCCAGCGGCCAAAGCAGGGCCAGATGTGACGGCAAGTCTATCCATTGGGGCGGTTTCTGTACCCGGGCAGGCAGTGGTCATCAACCCCAATACAGCAGGGACAAACGGAACGGGCACGGCCGTGACCATCACCCTTTCTCCAGGCCAGACGGGCACGGCCGGGCAGAGCGTGGGCATCAACCCCAATGCAACAGGGGTCGCTGTGGCCGTTACCACGCGCACCCTCTCGGTACAGGGACGGCCGTTGTCGGTAAAAAGCGGCGCGCCAGTGACGGTGATTGTAGGCTCAGGAGCTGCCCATACTGCGCCACAGAGCGCGAAAATTGGCCCTGTGTCGGCTTTTCCGCTTCAGGTTGGCCAGGTATCTATGATGGGACGGCCGCCTATAGTGCGGCGCGTGGGCGACGATGTATTGGTTGGCGCGCCAACACCGCTGACCATTGACCTGAACAGCATAAATCAGGTGAACGATACCAATGCCACCATCAGCCATGCCATTACGACCAGCAGCAGCCCGGGCGCTGCACCTGCCATTTTGGCGACCGACAGCCAGGGGCAGCTGCATCTGGCCCGATTGGCCGCCGACCAGGTAGAAAGCAGCCTGCTGCCCGGACTGACCGATGCCTACGACCTGGGCAGTCCTGTCCGTCTGTGGCGCAAAGGCTGGTTGTCGGAGATGGATGCGGTGCTGTTTGCCGCCAATACCGCCAGCCTGATTGGCGGCTGGTTCATCATTCCCAAACAGGCCGGGACACTGGCTGCCGACGTGGCCGCTGCCGATACGCAGGTGGACTTCGGTACGGCCGTCACGCCCGGTGATGTGGTG
>RFHA01000273.1 GCA_003696565.1 Chloroflexota bacterium | reverse complement strand
CCCTGCGCTAGATGCCCGATGCACAGAAGGTAACATCCAGCCTAACCCGCGCCGTTCATCATCGGTTTCCACCTGTTGTTGAACAGCCTCCCGCCAGATCGCCTGATCACGTATGCGCTCCAGCCATGCCTGACCAAATCGTGCAACATCCGCCGCCGTGCCAAACAAACCAGCATGTCCGGCAACGCCTCCTACACCACAGGCATTTTCATCATGCACTTCTCCCCAAATACGTCTCTTACGCCATGTCGTATCCATTTCAGTCGGGGCAATATTTTGTAACGCCCGATGATGATCTCTAACTGGATTGAACAACGTATTGGATAACCCGATTGGCTCCAGCACATGTGTGTAAATTGCCTGCGCTAAATCACCATCATCTAACCGAGCAACAACTTCGCCCAACAGCATGAATCCAATATCACTATAATGCACTGCTGTACCGACCGTATCCACAAAGTTAACCGCGCATAAGCGTTCTATTCCACGTTGCCAACGTTCCAAACGAGACAATGAGTCTGGCTCAGTAGGGGGCGGAGGAGGCGGCGAAGTCTTGTAAATATCTCGCCAAGGCGGCAGCCCAGCGGTGTGTGTTAATAAATGCCAAATTGTCACATCAGTGGGGTCAACCGTTTGCCCAACCAAATGTTGCGGTGTGGGGAGTGTTTGCTTGGTATGTGGGTCTTGCCCGCCGTCGATCTGACGCGGGTTAATTTCTCCAAATTCCGGTATCCATTCTACCAGAGACGTGTGCAGTGCCTCCGGTGCACATGTTAAAAATGCGGTTGCCGTAAATAACTTGGTCAGCGATGCCAAATCAAATAGGGTTTGCAGTGTGGCATCGCCCCACGCGCCCTGCCATAACACATCCCCACGGTGCAATACCACCAAAGTGGCTGACGGGGTAACCTCTGGAATTGCAGATAAAATCAGATGATCAATGTCGTTCATAAAGCAAATAAGGCTGTCGTTTTGCGTCAAATTTATCTAAGAATATAACCCATTCGCTAGTGATTTCATCAACCGATATACCAGCATCTAATTTTTGACGGGTGGATGTATCGCCAATTAAGCGGTCAAAATGGGGTAACCATTCAAAATATGGGCGCATTTGACGAATGACATGCAGCCAAACAAGCAACGGGCGGTACACCTGCGCATCCAAAATGTGCACCTGTACCCCACCACATAATTGTCCAGTATGTTTACTGGCAGTCGGTTGGAACTGATGCGGGCGGAAACGCACCCCTGGTAAGTCTAATGCGTTTAACTGTGTGGCTAACTCCCAGCTGTCAAGCCCTGGCGCGCCAACAATTTCAAACGGTAAAGCCGTACCACGCCCTTCAGAAAGAGTTGTGCCTTCAATCAAACAAGCTCCCGGATAATGCTGTGCCGTAACAAGATGCGGCATATTGGGAGATGGCGGCACAAACAATTTCCATGTTGGCTCTCCCTCATATGGAATAATCGTCAGTTCAGCCGGTGTTGGATTCCAAAGCGCGTTAATCATGCTAACAAGTTCGCCCAATGTCATCCCATGCTGAATCGGAATAGGATACCGCCCTACTAGTGATGCTTGTTCTGGCTCTAAGCCACTACCATCCATGTGATTCCCCAACGGATTCGGACGGTCTAACAGCATCACACGTACACCATATTCACCACATGCTTCCAGAATATGGGTAATCGTCCACAAGAATGTATAATAACGCACACCGATATCTTGAATATCACACACGATAATATCAACATCGGCTAGCATCGCCGGCGTAGGGCGATAACTTTCCCCATATAGGCTATAAATTGGCACGCCGCTTTTGATATCTATACCACTAGCAACTTGCACACCATCCGCCGCCGCACCAGCCAGACCATGCTCCGGGCTGAACAAGGCGACCAATTGCACCGCATCAGATAAGCGAAACAAGTCATAAGTTGGGATCAAACGACTGTCAACCGCGCTAAGGTTGGTGAATAACCCCACCCGTAACCCTTTTAGTGGTGCAAAGTCATTTGCTACCAGTTGATCAATACCGAGCTTCACAGAATTTCGCTCACAGCTTGTAAGGATGGGATACTATCGCCATAAGTACAAATAGCAGTCCCACCATCAATCAAATCCACATCATACGGGTTGCGTAATGCCAGTAAAACGACCTGCTTAGCCCGTGCATAAAGTTGTTGCACAGCCGCCGCTTGTTGTGGCTGTAAGTGTGCGTTGCGTGTTGCCAAAATCAACACATCTATATCATCTAAATTCACCGCGGCGATCTCTTCCGGTGTGGGTTGTGGGCTAAGGATGCGGGTTTCCAATTGTGGTAAACGCGCCCGGATAAACCGACTGAGATGTGTTTCCGGTGTTTGATCTTGCACAAGGCTATCTAAACGTGGTGCAAATTCTATCAGCAAGGCGCGCTGATCTGAAGAGAGTGGGGGAATATCGCCCCGTACACACTTCAATGCCAAACGTGCAGCGTTCAGGGTAATTGCCTGGTGCTCTGGGGTGTGTATCTGGGTTAAGTCTGGGGCTTCCAGCGGGAAGCGTGCTTTAAGCGCGTGGATGCGTGCGTTCGCAGCGTCTACCAACGCCTCAGAAACATCACCCCGTTTAACCGCCGCCAACAGCGCATCATATGCCTGTGCTTGCTTTTCTGGCGTATGAGAAAACAAGATAATATCAATTCCAGCGTTCGCCGCCCACACAACAGATTGCTCGATGGGATAATAGTTATCTATCGCTTTCATTTCCATGCAATCAGTTGTAACAACACCGTCAAATTGTAATTCCTCACGGATGAGTCGCTGGACAATAACACGAGAAAGAGTCGCCGGATATTGTGAATCCAACGTATTAAAAATGGTATGTGTCGTCATGATGGTTGCCAAACCGGCTTGGATGGTAGCGTGGTAAGGCACCAAGTCATATTGACGTAAATGCTCTAACGAGGTTTCAATCCGCGGTAAATCCAGGTGTGTATCAATCGTTGTGTTACCTAAACCAGGGAAATGCTTAGCACATGCTGCCACACCATGAGCTTGAAACCCGCGCACCGCTGCGGATGCCATCACCGCGATTTCTGCCGGGTCTGCACCAAAAGAGCGTGTCCCCACTGTAGGATTTTCCTGGTTATAAGCCACATCTACCACCGGCGCATATGTCCAATTAATACCTAAAGCATGCATTTCTTGGGCTAAAACGCCACAGACTTGCTCAGTGATGCGCTCACGGTCTTGCGGAATATGTGCTAAAGCAAGCGCACCAGGGCTTTCTGTAAAATGTTCCCGTAGCCTGGCAACCGTCCCCCCTTCCTGATCAATGGAAATAAGCAGGGGATGCTTGGACGCTTGTCGTAATTGAGTAGTCAAAGCAGCGACTTGCTCGGGCGTGTCAATGTTGCGCGCAAACAGAATAATGCCGCCTACACGCCCCTGCCGCAGCCAATCTAACAAATAATCGGGCGCGGTCAGCCCATCAAAGCCGACCATTAACATCTGCCCAACACGTTCTTCAATATGTTCAATCATCGTCATGCCTCATACTTTCACCAACCGTGCCCGGAATTTATAGCGATCTCCCCGATAAGCGGATTCAACATATTCCAGGGGTTGGTCTGTTTCAATATAGGTGATACGGGTAATATGCAAAATCGGAATATTTGTATCAATTTGGAGGAACTGCGCTTCTTCTGATGTAGGTTGCCGTGCCTCTAACTCTTGGTCTGCATACATTAGATGTAAATGATAATGCGTTCGCAACACGTCATATAACGAATCATGTGCAAAATCATGATGATCCAAAATGCCTTCACAATAACTTGCAACCAGATAAGCTGTTTCTAGTGCAACAGGCTGATGATCGGCTAACCGTACACGCTTAAGCAACACAACTGGCACATTGGTTGGAATCCCTAACCGCTGAGCCACGCGCTCTGTGGCAGGGATCACCGCCGCCTGCAAAACCCGACTACTTGGGGATTGCCCACGTTTGTGCATTTCTTCTGAAAAGCTCGTAAGGCGATCTAAGGTTTGGTCAATTGGCTTATCACTAACAAATGTCCCCTTACCAACCTGCGTATAGAGCCTGCCTTCCATCACCAATTCTTTAATCGCCTTACTGACTGTTAGCCGGCTGACCCCAAACTGTTCTGATAAAACACGTTCAGAGGGGACTTGGTCGTGTGGCGCAAGTTCACCAGTGTTGATCTTATACAAAATGTAATCTTTAATTTGCTCATAATAGGGTTTAGATGCGCTGAGCATAACAGCCCCCTTTTTATTTCAATATCCGCCAGAATCCCACAACAGCCACCAACAGCAATATCCCAATCACGCTGCTGCACACACTGACGACAAACTCCGGGCTATCTTTGGGCACAGCCAAAGCGGAACATATGCCAGCCAGTACAAGAAAAAACGCGATTTGTAAAAACCCGCGCAGCGACTCACGTGCCATAAGGAACCAACTGCTCCCCAGTGGTTAATGGGATACAGGCAGTATCTTGTGCATAACCTGGTGCTTGTGCTAAACGGGGTACCGAAACATCACACACCCCTGGCTGATAAAACGGACACCGTGGATGAAATGCACACCCCGGCGGAATGGCTGTCAGGCGCGGAATTTCATCTGACCGCAGAGGGATGGGTTGTTTTTTACGGGTCAAGTTCGGGTCTGCTTCCGGCACGGCAGAAAGTAACGCCCGTGTATAAGGATGTGCTGGGTTTGCAATGATGTCCTGTGTCCGTCCAATTTCGACAATACGCCCCAAATACATCACAGCGATTCGCCCTTCCCACGCAAAATATTTAGCTAAAGCCAAATCATGCGTAATAAACACAATCGCTAAGTTAAACATATCCCGCAAGTTATGCAGCATCTTCAAAATCCCGATGCGAATACTCACATCCACCATGCTGACCGCTTCATCCGCCACAATCAGCTTGGGGTTAACCGTGAGCGCACGGGCAATACTCACACGCTGACGCTGCCCCCCACTTAGCTGATGAGGGAATTTATTGACAATGTCGCCTGGTGGGGTTAAATCAACCAAGGTGAGCAGTTCCCAAATACGTCGCCGTAACTCAGCACGCCCGTTGACCATCTTATGACGCTTAAGCGGATAGCCTAAAATTTGCCCAATAGTGTGCGCAGGGTTGAGCGAGGCAAACGGGTCTTGATGCACCAATTGCATTTGCCGCCGGATCAGTGATCGTTCTTTGCGGTCATATTCCGCCATGCGCCGCCCGTTATATAATACCTCCCCTTCAGAGGCATCTAACAAGCTAGCAATGATCTTCCCGGTGGTCGTTTTGCCACATCCGCTTTCCCCCACCAAACAAAGCACCTCATTCGGATACACATTCAAATGAATGTCTTGCAATACAGGGATACGAACCCGTTCTTTTTCAAATGAGCGATACACGCCATGCAATTCAACGAGGGGTTGCTGGCTCATGATTGAATAACCTCTTCCCGTTCTTTACGGACAATTTGATGATGATGACAACTAACGCGATGGTTACCGTTAAAAATCTCAATTGGTGGCACAGTATGAGCGCAAATATCCGTTGCTAGGCGGCAGCGTTCATGAAATTTACAACCGGCAGGCGGTTCAATTAAGTCTGGCGGGCTACCGGGGATACTGTGTAGCTCTTCTGCACCAACACTTAACCGCGGTGCTGCATCCAGCAAACTTAAGGTATAAGCGTGGCGCGGATGATAAAACACCTCATAAACCGGTCCAATTTCAACAATTTCACCGGCATACATCGTGGCAATGGTATCCGCAATTTCTGCTGCAATGGCTAGATCATGGCTGATGAACAGAATACTAAAATTTAATTCCCGCCGGAGTTCCTTCAACACCTCTAAAATTGATCGTTGTGTTAAAATATCAACAGCCGTGGTTGGTTCATCCATAATAACCACTTGCGGGCGCAACAATAACGCCAACGCCAAAAGCACCCGCTGACGCATTCCGCCACTCAGTTCATGAGGATAAGCACGAAAAACTCGCATTGGATCCAGGCGAACTTTTTCAAACAAATCCAAAGCCTGCTTACGGCTTTCTGCTTTGCTCAAGCCGTGTGCTTTGCCGGTGTCATACACCATATCCGAAATGCGGATAACCGGATTCAGCGCATTTAACGCACCCTGAAACACCATGGAAATTTCTGACCAAAGAAATTTTTGTAAGCCTTTTTTGGAAAGTTGAAGAATATCAAGTTGCTGCCCATCGCGTTTGGTATACAGCAGTTGTCCGCTTTCAATTTTGGCAGAGGTGGGCAATTGCCGGATTAACGTCAGGTTCAAAGAGGATTTACCGCATCCGCTTTCACCAATAATTGCTAACGTTTCGCCTGCATGCAAATCAAACGAGACATTATTCACCGCGCGCACCCGCCCACGTGCCGCCAAATAGCTCATACTCAGGTTTTTTACACTTAGAACAACGTTGCTCATCATCATAGCCCTTTACGTAAACGCGGATTAAAAATTTCTTCTAAGGAGCGAGTGAACAAGATCAAAGAAAGCTGGAATAATGCAATTGCCACAATAGGAGCTAACGCCCAAGTAATACCCTTAGCACTATAAAACGCCCCTTGTGTACGGGAATTCCAGATCATAATGCCCCAATCTGGTTCAGTCAGTGGGGACATCCCTAACAAAACCAACCCGACAATGGCATACATAGCAGCACGCACTGCAAAAATAAAATTGATAGCAATATAGCTAATCATATTGGGGAAAATTTCCCGCATGATGATATGGTATAGTCCCAAATCCAGGGTGATAGCTGCTTCGACATAATCGCGCTCTTTAAGGCTAAGCACCTGTGCGCGCACAGCACGCATCAAAGCGGGCCAGCTCAATACAGCCAACAGCACCGCCAGCATAAAACTGTTATCGAACTCCAAAATACTCGCCAGAACTAAAAGCAGCGGAAATTGCGGAATAGTCAAGATAAAATTTGATAACGCCGAAATCAATTGATCTACCAGCCCGCCAAGTAACGCCGCCAATGATCCCAGCGTCACGGCAATTAATGTAGACATCACCCCAGCTTGAATAGATGTGATGATAAGATTTTGTCCGCCATAAACAATATGTGAGACAATATCCCGCCCCCACCAATCTAACCCAAGTGGATACTCCCACGAAGGGGGTTGTAAAAGCGTTGTCGCCCCTGGCTGCCGGCGATCCATTTGAATATCACCTTCGTATTCAATCACCAATGGACCAAAAACCGTCATAACAACGAAGAACATAATCCCCAAAAAGCCAATAAAACCGCCCTTGTTACGTAATAACCCGCGTGACATGGCGCGGATTGTCCGCCCTAAGGATGCCATCTGCCGCACGATATACTCTTGGGTGGATTCTTCAAAGTCCACTTCATCTAATGACTGGCGTGATGTAAAGGGGTCTTGCCGATTAACATAAATATAGGACACCACAACCGATGTTGAGAGGATAATCATCGGCACGCCGCCCCACATCCCACAGGCAAACCCGCTCAATAAACAAGCAACAAACCCAATTATTCCCGGTTTAATCTGTTGATATTTGATACCAAGCCCTAGCGGAAGCAGCCCGCAAAAGAAACCAATAATCAAGCCCGTTGTCGTTGCGACCGTCTCAAACATGCTACTTTTCCTCCAGGGTCACACGTGGATCAAGCCAGCTTAACATCAAATCCGCCAGGATGTTGGAGACAACCACCGCAACGGTAATCACCAGGAAAATGCCTTGCATGGTGGTATAATCCCGCGAACCAACTGCCCGCGCTAGCTGAAAGCCTAATCCAGGATATTCAAAATAACGCTCAACAATTACGCTGCCGCTCAACACAAAGCCAATGCTAATCGCCAAGCGTGTCACCAATGGCAACATCGCATTTCGCCCAACATACGCCGTCAAAATTCGCCATTCAGAAAGTCCACGCGCTTTTGCAACGTTGATATAATCCTCACCTAATGTGGCGATGGTGCTGCTTTTCATGGAGAGCGTCCACACGCCAATCGTCGCGAGAACATAAGTCGTAATGGGCAAAAAAGCATGTTTGATAATGCTGGCGATGTACTCCAGTGTAAAGCCAGCTTCAATATTAGGGTTTACGCCGCCGCGCATTTCCCCCACGTTAAATAACTGTAGCTGCACACCAGCAACCAAAATAATCAAAATCGCAAACACATAGTCAGGAATACCGGATAACACCGAAGCCAGTGCAGTAACAACGTTATCCAACAGCCCGCCACGCCAATACGCAATCATAATGCCCAACAACATCCCCAGGCTAAAGCTGATAAACAAGCCTGTGCCAACGGAAATCAATGTCCAGGGTAAAAACCGTAAGATTTGTTGGCTGACGGATGTCCCCGCGGAGGTGATCGATTCCCCTAAATCACCGCGTAAAAGTTTGCCTAAATAGACAATATACTGCTCTAAAACAGGCTGATCTGGGTTAAAATCATAAAGTGTTGCCGCCTGATTTTCGGCTTCTTCCAGTGTATACCCCTGCTGCATAAGTTGATCAATTTTGATAGAGATTGGGTTACCTGGCAGTAGGCGGATCAAGAAGAATGTGAACGTAGTCGCCAGCCAGATTGTCACAATTCCCTGAATCACAACACGAAATGTATAAGATTTTGTAACCCTCTTTAAGCGCGCAAAAAATGAATGAGTGTCTTTTTGAGATGATGCGGTTGAAATGGCTGCCATTAGGAGTCTCTCATACCATTGAGCTTAAATAAATTATTTGGAATTAGGGGGGGGAGAAGCTAACTTCCCTCCCCCGTTTTGGTAATGCGCTGCCGTTGAGCCTGGCAAACGCCCGATTATTATTTAGCTTGCCGGACCTAAAACACCAGTCAGGATGTAATACTTAATGAAGTGATCGCGCCCGGTTGGGTTCAACAAGATTGGATCACCATCTTCTGGCAGCCCATTAATCTTCTCAGTATTAAATGGTTCCGCGCTCAAGATCACATTTAACGGCACATAAGGCATGGTCTGGTTAACGATCAACGCAACTTCGCCAGCACGTTCTTTCTGTGCTTCGATATCTAACCCAACGTTGATGTTATTGATCATCTCATCCAGATTGACTGTTTCACCGTTGTACGGATATTCTGTCATCGGAATACCAAGCCCTGGCTGGTTATCATCTAACGCCGTTACCCAGCGTTGTAGAGGGTTATTGAAGTGGCGTGCTGCAAACGGAGATGCCAAGCCCCAGCTCCATATAGTCAGTTCAAATGTGCCGTTGCGGATATTTTCCGGTACTTCCTGCCAAGGAAGCGCACGAGCGGTGATATCGAAACCGAAGGCGTTTAATTGGGCAATTGCATCTTGTGATGCGCCAGCGAAATCAGCAAACTCAGCCGGGAAAATCCATTCTGCGCTCAGTGTGTTTCCATCAGCATCTGCCCAGATTCCATCACTGTTGCGGCTGTAGCCCACACTTTCTAACAACGCTGCAGCGCGTTCTTCGTCATATTCATAACGATCCAACTGATCAATCACATCTTGTGGCAGCATCGTTTCCACACTGCTATCCAAAATTCCAGCCATGTATTCTGTACCAACTGCACCCAACCCATTGGTGACAAAGGCGTTTTGGTCACGGTTGATCACCAAAGCGACAGCCTGGCGTACCTCAACTTTATCCCATGGAGAAACATTCCAGTTAAACAGCATCGCCGGTCCATACCCACGTGGGATTGTAATAATACGCAGTCCCTGTTCCACAAAGGTCTCCACTGTTGCAGGTGGATACACATTTGTAGAATGTGCGATTTCGCCGCTCAGAACTAACGGTGTGGTGGAATCGGTTTCACCAGCCCATAAACGCAGCTCACCAAATTGCACCTGATCAGAGAAGATGCTGTTGGGCTGCCATTTTAATGTCATATAGCTATCACCCACATCATCGAGTGTGTAAGTATAGGGGCCGCTGGCGATATATTCTTCTGGGCGGAATTCCCGAACCTCTGTGAGCAGTGCCTGCCATTCATCTGAGGTATTATCTACACCTGTTTCAAACAGCTCTAACGCGCGGGCTGCATACTCACCATAGGTGTCATCTGCCACAATCGGTTCACGTAGGATCAACTGTTCCGCCAATAAAGACGGCTCACCAATGAAATGGAAGCGAACGGTATAGTCATCAACTTTTTCAACTTCATCAATGTAGTTAAACTGCGACCAACCAGTCAACTTGCCCAATGCGTAAGTCGTCACCACATCGTCAGCATCCACCATTGAGCCATTGCTCCACATCGCATCGCTACGCAGGGTGATTTCATAAGCACTGCCGTCCTCAGTGAATCCCCAGCTTTCTGCCAACATTGGAACATATGAGTCATCTGACCAAATATAGAATGCTGGCGCAAGCTCAACCAGCTCACGATACACATTCCCTAGGTTGGTGTTAGGACCACCGTCTGCATAAGCGTTCAAATGATGATCTGGCGGTAGGCGATAGGGCCAAGTGCCAAACCATGTTCCTTCTGGCGCATCCTGTGCGGATACCGCTGACAATGTAGTCCCCATCAATAACAGGAACAACGTAAAAATAAGACTCAAGCGTTTCATTTAAAAACTCCATTTACTTAAAAAACGAACGATAGTGGCTTATGGTGGTATATGGTGGTATAGTCCACTGAACAGACTATAACGCATCAATCAAAATTTTGCAAAAATTTGTATGAGGCAATTTTAAAGTGTATAGAGTAATGAGGGGACGTTGCACAAGCAGGGCAACGGGCATCGTATTATGTGATTATCGCTAGCTGTCTAATAATAAGAGGAGTGCTGTATTTGTTTACGAACGACGACTATTTGTGTAGGATAACAAAACATTAGCCGCTGTGATCATCATGAATATCAAAATGGCAACGACATTTAATAATGCACCCTGCTGACGCATCACCAAGTTAGCTGTAAAATTCCCTAACATCCGATATATCAGTGTGATATGCAGCAGCACCAAATGCCCATAAAACAACGATGTATAACGCACCTGTAATCCGGTGAGTGCTGGTAAAATAATTGGCATGTGCCCAAAGATCATCGAAAAGACAAAGCCAAGCAAAAACGCATGAAGAATCACAGCATAGTCTGGTCCGGCATAAACTGCCCCTTGCCATAACGCAACACCCCCACCAAATGCCATCCATAAGTAACCGGTTAGCAAACAAACAGCAATATATCGTGGTAATCCCTGCTGCCGGATGGTGCGCCGGGCAATACCATAATGTAATAGCCACCCTGCCATCAAAATAGCACCAACACCAAGTAACCGTACTCCAAAATCCAGGTTGACCAGGGTCAAGACCACACCCATTAAGTAAACGCCAATTGCCATGACCAGCAAATTTTGACTAAGCGGCGTTAAGCGGCGTATTCTGGAAAGTTCTAAACGTTCCCCAACAATCGTCAAGACTAAAAAGGCGACCCAAAAATGCACAATATTATATATTGGCTCACCACCTAGCCATGCTCGGTTACCTGCCAGCCAACACAACGCACCAGCCGTCATGATGATAACATCACGCGAGGGATGTAACCGGAGCATGATCCCAAACAGCCCCACCAAGCCCAAGCTGCCCAACATCAAGAAAAAGCGTGCAAGGGTAGAATCAGGCATCAATAGCAGCAACAACGCACCTAAGGCGTTCACAATCGGAACGATCATACTCCACCGGTAACGCGAAGCCAACGCAACCGCCCGCTCTAAGCAGATCAATGTGCCTAAAAAGCCAGAGATCATCAAAGGTCCATGTACCAACATCCAATCCCGACTCAATGAATCAGTTTGCCACCCTAGCCGTGCCAAACCAGACCCCAGCCCACCCAATAAAGCAACCAAGATGACAAGCATCATCAAAGCACGTGGAATCATATAAAATCGACTAGTCATTTGCTCAACGTCCTGGTGAAAATAATGTCATTTCATCATCTGGAGCAACCAATTGATGAAAACCGCCATGAAATGTTAGGTTTTTACCGTTTAGCTGTACGCGCCAGCCTGAACGGAGTTTGTATATTCTCTGTACATGCATCCATAAGTCATCTGGATGATCTATCGACTCCCAAGCTTCATCAAACATAATCGTACGCAGTTTGGGTTCAACGTTTAGAAGTTTGCGCAATATATCAGCAACTGTTGCACCATCGTCAAACCGAATATGAATCTGATCAACGCCCCAATGATGTCGCACCATGGCATATGCTTTAATTGTCATCTGGTGCTTACCTTGATTCACAGACTTGCCCATTTCGTACCCGAAATGCATTTGATTAAGCTGCGTTAACAGATATTTATTCCAACCACTCAAAGCAAAAGCCGTTTGATCTGCATCATGCCCAGCATCCCTTATAAATTGGGCAAAGGTGCTAACGATTAACCCCACGCTACCTGTAATCCACATGGACGGTATTTCGATTTGCCGTTTGCCGTGTGCCGCATGGACTTTACCAACATAAAAGAGATAATCTCCAAATTGTGTTCCAAAATCCATGCTCAGGGTGCGCGCCAGCCATACAGTAAAAAACCGGCGACGTTCTGCAAGATGCGCTTCATCTGCACCTTTTTGCCACCCAAGAATTTCCGCTGTTTCCGGGAAATGCTGCAGATGATCATATGTGGCAACAACCAGTTCATAGCCCCGCTGAAACAATGTATCAACAGTCTGATACATAGCATCTTGTTCTTGCTGGGAGATACTACAAAAGCGCAGCAGCGTTTCCCAGGTATCAGCCGGTGTGGGGCATACACCACGCACCGCTAAATCAACATCGCCTGAGGGTTGATATGCAATCATCCTAATATCTCCTGACTATTCCCCTGCTCCACAATATAGCATAACGCTCTTAAGATGATTCATCCCTTACCAAACAAGATAAGAAGCATGCGTACAGGTGTTTTAGCATAGATGCTGTGTTTGAGGTTGGGCGGCATATGAATCCAACATCCAGCATTTAGTTCATGCTTATCATCACCTAGCGTCACGATAGCATCCCCTTGAATAATCTGAATGATAGCTGCCTGGCTAGACGTATGTTCAGAAAGCTCCTGTCCGGCATCAAAGCCGAACAGGATAGCACGCATATGATCATCTTTATGGAAAGTCCGACTAACAATACTATTTGGTTGAATGTCCTCAATCAATGTGTTGAGATTTTGAACAACTGTCAGCATCAATGAGCCTCCGTACGGTGGATTGCCACACGCCAGGTTTCTGGTCCTTGTTCTAAATACTCCCAGGTAAACAGTCCACTCCGCTCATGTAAAAACTGATAATAGAGCGGTTTAGGGTCATGGTCGTTCACCAGTTCAAAGCCTTCCCCTGCACTTAAATCATCAAATGTCTGGAAAATTAAAGGATGACGTTTTGCAGGCGGAATAGTACGAACATCAATTACTTTCATGTGATTACTCCTATCGGTTTAATACGCTGCCAAATCATGATCGCATAGATCAAAACAGCCAACAAAATTAACAAATAACCTGATAGCACGTAGCTTCGCCAATGAAACCAATGTGCTAATGCGGATAATATCACGCCGCCATTGAGTAGGTAGAAACTCCACCACCCTAAATAAGTCTGCCCATAACGGTTTTCCCGTGCAGAAAAACGTGGCATGGCATAGAACATCACCCCCATCACCAATTGCATTGTCCAGCCAAAGATCATAAGATCAGCATGCAGTTCAAGCAACTTCCATATCCAGCTATAAATCGGAATGCCCTTGTGACACAGGATCAACGCGCCAAACAAAAATCCGACCCCCATATGGATTAATGCTGCACGAATCATCCAAACACTTAACTTCGGCATCACTAACGTTCCTTAATTCGTCCCCAGGTATTCAGGATGAAGCCCCACCCCGCCAACAACAGACATAGGGATGCAATAGCTAACATCCAACCCAAATTTGCACGTGGATTCAACACAATCAGCGGTTCACCAATGGCACGTAAAATTAAGCCAACATTCAGTAAGATCAACACTGCCCAACCGAGTGGTTCACTACCACGCGGATGTTGTTTACTGTATTTGGGAAACATCCAATACCCCACACCCATGATGATCTGCGTCACCCACCCAATGAACAGGAAATGCAAATATACCGGGCGCAAGACCTGGAGGCTTGCCGTCCATCCCATCACCGGTTGCAGAAGCATCACCACCCCCATCATCAACCCAGCGATGAAATATAACATCCCAATTTTAATAAACCAGCGCGATAGTGTTGGCATTAATCATGCTCCATATACCACAACAACGCATCCGCAATTTGCCGGGGTTCAGTCGCATAAGCAAAGCTAGCACGTAATACACCATCTGGGTCAAGTAAATAGGAACGAGTAGAGTGATCAACGGTATACACCGCTAGTGAATCCGCTGCCATCCGGCGTGAATAGTAAAAACCATAGTCCGGTTGAATACGACTCAGTGTGGCATCATCTGCAGAAAAACCAATAAACGTTGGGTCAAAATTTGCCAAATAATCATGGATTGCCTCTGGTGTATCCCGAACGGCATCCACGCTGATAAAAATAAATAATACATCGTCTGCCGCATCACCTAACAATGACTTGACTCGACGATAATCCACCAAAGTGAGCGGGCAGAAGTCTGGGCAATGCATATAACCGAAGAAAATCATACGCCATTTCCCATTGGTATCACTCAGACGAGTAATGTTAGAATCACTAGAGGGTACTTGGAAATCCTGCACCTGGATAGGTGGATTGACAACTTGCCCAACGTAAATGTCATTTTCGATAGCCGTCAATGCCGCCTCAGTTAAGGCATCAGGTTCTAGTTCATATGGAATAGGTGTATGAGAAACCCAAGCTTCAACTGTAATCACTGCACCGGAT
Source organism: Chloroflexota bacterium (assembly GCA_003696565.1). GTDB lineage: Bacteria > Chloroflexota > Anaerolineae > Aggregatilineales > Phototrophicaceae > DAOTWY01. The sequence continues at coordinate 800 of RFHA01000273.1, read as the reverse complement.
TCAAACATGAGAGTTAAATCTAAGGTGTCACCCTCTGTTAGGGGATGTTGTAAGCCCATCACCATGATGTGCAATCCCCCAGGTTGAAGCCGAACTGTTTCCCCTGCTGGGATGTCAACGCCATCAACTGGTGACATTCTCATCACATCGTTTTCCATCTGCATTTCATGAATTTCTGCCATGCCGATACTGGTCTGTACATCAACCAGTCGATCTGCCTCATCCCCTGTATTGGTAATTTGCAAGTAAACTCCGGTCATATCCTCACCAGGACGTGCCCACGCCCCTGTTATAAACAGCGTGTTTTGTGCAGATACAACCCACAAGGCAGCTATGAGCAATATCACAGGAAAAAGACGTTTAAGCCACATGGTTTATCTCCAAAAAGGGGCAATTATGCCCCTATTTACTAATGTCCTGAATCTTCTGGGAGGCTTTCACCGCTGAAAATTTCCGGGTTTTCTTCACCTTCGGCATATAGATAACCGGCGAGACCGCGTTCCAGACGGCTAAGTGCGTGATCAACCAGGATATAACGTCCGGGGACATCCACCGTGAATTCAAGTACCGTCGCACCACCTGGCGGTACAAGCGTCGTCTGAACATCGGTCAAGGGGGCAGCCGTTAATGAAGCTTGGTCATACACCCGATCAAAAATTTCACCGATCAGGTGGATGGATGAGATGAAGTTTGGTCCACCCACGCCGAAGTAAATGCGCACCGTATCCCCCACGTTGACACGCATGGCATATTCATCTTGAGTTAACGCGCCCGCAGCACCGTTAAAGACAAAGTATTCT
>RFHA01000272.1 GCA_003696565.1 Chloroflexota bacterium | reverse complement strand
TTCAACTGGTCTATGAATTTGAAAATGACGGGCGCAATGTGATCGCTGAAATTGCCGGTGCTGTTGCATTTGGCTCGGTTGCATCTATGATTACACTTTGCGCCGGGTGGGGAATAACCTCCGCGTTGGTGTTATGGTTAATTTTGGCAGTGCGAGCCGTTGTATCCATTCTTTATGTCCGGGCGCGGCTACGGCTGGAAAAAAGTAAACCTGCCCCAATCGTCTCAACAATTTGGTGGCATGTTGCGGGTTTAATAATTTATACCGGGCTAGTGATAGCTGGTTATGCGCCCTGGACGATATTGCTTGCTGGCAGTGTGTTGCTTGGTCGAGCTGGGTATGGATTATCTCCCTATCGTAAGCAAGTCTCTCCCAAGGTTATCGGTTTTAGTGAGATGGCATACGGCTTGTTGACGGTGATTTTAGTCGTTATTGGCTGGTAAATTCTTTGAATAAAATACTCGTAATATTCAGAAAAAGACACATTAATGATTTGTGTCTTTTTTGTTTGTTCACACATCACACTTGTGGTGATGTGTGATGAATTACGTTACAATACCATCTGTAGCTCGCTTAATTTTGAGGAGAAGATGCTCAATGAGGAACAAACTGTTATTTTTCATGGCAATCATCATGACGCTCTTGGCGTTAATTCCGGTTGCCGCACAAGATGATGAGGAATTTATCTTCGGCATGGTTCTAGTCGGTCCACGCGATGATCGTGGTTGGAGTCAAGCGCATTATGAAGGCGGGTTATATGTAGAAGAGCGTATTCCAGGCGCACGAATGTTGTATTTTGAGAGTTTGAACCCATCAGACACACCAGAAACAACATTAATGGATGTCGTATCGCTTTTTGTGGATGAAGGCGCGCAGGTGATCTTCACAACATCAGATGCTTTTGAGGAAGATACCAATGCCGTTGCACGTGAATTCCCTGATGTGGTGTTTATCAACGTATCCGGTGATGATGTGTTGGTTGGAACAGCCCCCCCGAACTTGGGGAATGTGATGGCACAAATCGAAATTCCGCGTCTTATTGCTGGGTGTGCAGCCGCTTTAACCACTCAAACGGGTAAAATCGGCTATCTTGGTCCACTTATCAATGCGGAAACTCGTCGCGTCTCCTCTTCAGCTTATTTAGGCGCGCGCTATTGTTATGAAAATTATGCTGGCGGTAATGCGGAGGATTTGGAATTCAAAGTTGTTTGGATCGGCTTCTGGTTCCCTATCCCCGGTGTGACGTTGGATGCTACAGAACAAAGCAACGCCTTCTTTGATGACGGCTTTGATGTGGTGATGTCTGGTATTGATACGGCGGAAATGGTCATTGTTGCCGGGCAACGTCAGCAAGAAGGGGAAAATGTTTATGCCATTCCCTATAACTCCTTAGAAGGTTGTAACCAAGCACCAGAGGCGTGTTTAGGTGTTCCTTACTATAACTGGGGAGTTGCTTATAAAAGCATCATTGAAGAAGTTCAAGCCGGAACCTGGGAATCCAGATGGGACTGGGTCGCGCCGGATTATGAAGACATGAATAACCTAGAAACCAGCATCACAGGTTTTGCTCTTGGGGAAGGGTTAAGTGAGGAAAACGCCGCACTATTACAAGAATTCATTGATGAATTAGTGGCTTATCAAATGGAAAACCAAGATAGCTTCTTCCTGTGGCAAGGTCCTTTGAACCTACAAGATGGCACTATTTTGGCGGAAGAAGGTGAAACCGTCTCCCTCGAAGACATTTGGTATTTGCCACAATTATTAGAAGGCATGCAAGGTGACAGCGAATAGTCGCGGTTTCCAACCGTTACAAGCTTAAGCTTAATTGGATGATTCAAGGGAGGGCAATATAAACCCTCCCTTATGCAATATGATTGGTTATTCTGATGCAGCTTAAAAACATCCACAAACGTTTTGGACAAGTTCATGCCAATAACAACATCAGTGTGACGTTTCATCCTGGGCGTGTTATCGGTATTTTAGGAGAAAACGGTGCCGGAAAATCAACGTTGATGAAGATCATCGCCGGTTATCAACCAGCCGATAGTGGCGAAATCTGGTTAGATGGTCGTCCGGTGAACTATCATGATCCGCGTGATGCTATCTCACATGGCATCGGCATGTTGCAACAAGACCCGCTAGATATTGGCGCATTTTCCGTATTGGAAAATTTTGTTTATGGGCAATCAGGCGGGATATTGCTTAACCGCAAAACAAGCCGCCAACAACTGATCGCCTTGTGCCAGCAATTTAATTTTGAGCTTGATCCAGATACCCCTGTTAGTCAGTTGAGTATTGCACAACGCCAGCAGTTAGAAATCATCCGTCTATTGGGGTTAGGTGTCAAGGTTTTAATCCTGGATGAGCCAACCACAGGTATTTCTGCTGCACAAAAAGAGCAGCTATTTAATACCCTAAAACGCCTCGCTAAAGAGCAAAATATGACGATTCTGCTAGTCTCTCATAAGCTGGAGGATGTTCTAGCTTTGTGTGATGAGGTGATCGTCTTGCGTGCCGGGCAATTAGTGGGAGATATGCAGATGCCGACAACAAAAGCCGCCCTGGTTGAGTTAATGTTTGGCGCGCAGATTCAGCCTGTCAAGCGTGAAAGCCGCCTACAACCCAATACCCCTATTGTGTTAGACATGCAACAAGTGCATCTTCATGATGGTCGCTTAGATATACCACAAATCAATTTTAGCCTGCGTGCGGGGGAAGTGATTGGTTTAGCGGGGTTAGATGGTAGCGGGCAGGCGTTATTTATGCGGGCGTGTGCGGGGCTAATTAAACCGCATGCTGGGCGTGTGTTCGTTAAAGGGCAGGATTTAACCGGTCAATCTTATCATCAATTTAACCGATCTGGTGTGATTTTTGCAGCATCTGGTCGTTTAGAAGAAGGGTTGATCGCAGATATGACCCTGACGGAGCATATTGCGCTGATGTATGAACAAAACACTTGGATCAATTGGCGGCGGGCGCACCAGTTTACACAACGGCAAATTGAACGGTTTAACGTGCGGGGTAAACCCGATGACCCGATTCAAGCTCTATCTGGCGGGAACCAACAGCGCGTTTTGATGGGGCTATTGCCAGAAAACGCTACCGCGCTCATATTAGAACAACCGACACGCGGCTTAGATGTCGATTCAGCTCGTTGGATATGGGATCAACTGCTCACCAAAAACAGCGCAATCATTTATAGTTCTGCTGATTTAGATGAAATTATGACATATAGTGATCGCATTATTGTCTTTTATGCTGGGCGCATGAAAGTCATCGACGATCCGCATCAAGTTACAGTATCTGATCTGGGACATTACATCGGAGGGGATTTTTCATAATGCGTGAACGATTAATCCGCCTGGGTTTTACAAGCGGAGCACTGATACTAGCCTTAGGAGTCACTGCATTACTCATCAGTATGTTTGACCATAGTCCGATTGATGTGTTAGAAACAGCTTGGGATGGGGCATTCAAAGATGGGCGGCGGTTTTCGGCGGTGGTTAACTTCTGGATTCCATTAACACTCGCCAGTATTGGATTAGTGGTAACATTCACTGCTGGATTATGGAATATCGGCATAGAAGGGCAGATGATCATTGGCGCAGTGTGTGCTAGCTGGGCAGGGTTATATTTTGAAGCCCCAAGCGTGATTTTAATACCAACTTGCATTTTATTAGGGGCAATTGGTGGGATGCTGTGGGGGATGTTAGCCGGCTTGCTTAAGTTGCGTTTTGGTGTGCATGAAATTTTTGGCGGGGTAGCGTTGAATTTCATCGCGGCAAATATCGCCATTTATTTTATCTCTGGTCCTTGGCAACCACCAGAAGGCGGGTCTGCACAATCCACACCGCCATTCCAAGCTGCCGCAACGCTTCCACGAATCTCTGATGACTTACAATTTAATCTACTTTTTTTGCTGATCACTATTGGGGCGATCATCGCCATCGGCTTGCTCTTGATGTTTACACGCTGGGGGTTAACGTTACGTGCTGTTGGTAAAAACGCGCAGTCTGCTTTGCTATTGGGAGTTCGGACTGAGCGGGTGACGCTTTCCGCATTTATGGTATGTGGTGCGCTGGGGGGGATTGCTGGGGCGCATCGTGTGTTACAAGCATATTCTAGTTTGCGCCCATCGCCAGCGGGTGGGATTGGCTTCTTGGCATTGTTGGTCGTTTTGCTGATTTCATTCCGTGCCTGGTGGGTTCCGTTTATTGCGTTTGCCCTGGCTGCCATCATCGCTGGAAGCACGCGCGTCAAAACCTTATTACAATTAGACCAATCACTAGCAGGGGTGTTACAAGGGCTAATTGTGCTGACAATTTTGATTTTCAATGGCTTGGCAGATCGATTGACAAGGAAGGATCATCATGAGTGATGCGCTAGTCAATTCATTAAATAGCATCGTCGCGGCGACAACCCCATTGGTGATTGCAAGCATTGGAGAAACCATTACCGAGCGCGCTGGGGTCATCAATTTGTCGCTTAATGGCAGCATTTTATTAGCTGCAATGGCGGGCTTTGCTGCTGCACAAACCTCAAACTCGGTGATCATAGGGATCGGTGTTGCAGCGATGATCGGTGCTGCGGTTGCTTTAATTATCGCTTTTGCCGCCATAGAATTACGCCGCGATCAGGTTGCAATTGGCTTCGTCTTAACAATCCTCACTGCCGATTTAGCTACATTTTTAGGCAAGCCCTATGTCAATATTCCGGGTCCACGCATTCCTAACATGCCTATCCCTTTATTATCAGATATTCCGGTTGTGGGGCGTATTTTCTTCGATCATGATTTGATGGTTTATTTTAGTTTTGCCCTAGTGTTGATGAGTTGGTATTGGATGTTCCATACACGGTATGGCTTGGCGTTACGCGCAGTAGGGGAAAATCCACAAGCAGCTTTTGCCCGCGGGACAAAAGTAAACTATCAACGCTATATCTATACGATCATCGGGGGCGCGCTGGTTGGTGTGGCGGGGGCAGCTTATTCATTGAGTGTCAAAGCTGGTTGGTTCGCTAATGCACCCATGGATGGAGATGGCTGGATCGCTTTGGCAATTGTGATTTTTGGAGGGTGGCATCCTTTCCGGGTGATATTAGGTGCTTATCTATTTGCTGCACTGCGACGCATTGTGGCAGATTTGCAATCAACGGTGGATTTCCCACTTGTCTTGTTGAACACACTCCCCTGGATATTAATGATTTTAACCTTAATGATGGTCAGCAGTGGCACATTAGAACGGCTGACACGCTTACTCCCTGCGCGTTTACAACGACAATTCCGCAATGTGCTCCGGTCTGATCCACCGGCGGCGATTGGCACACGTTTTGATAAAAATTGATCTCATTCAGTTTAATTTAGATAGTCCATAAAACCACATAATAGTTGCCAAGAGATCAATTCTCCTGGCAACACAAACATCCGAGATTGATCCCCATTCTAATCAATATCCACTATTTTCCCTAATTTCATGTAACGATTATCTCTTTTTTGTAATGTGTTGTAATATGGTAAATAGCGTATATTAATAAAGGAAAAGATGATGAGACGTATTTTAATATTGATGATGATTTGTGTTGTCGGGCTGATATTTCCGCGGACAACACAAGCAATAGGACCGATCATCGACTCCTCAAATGTTTTTGACCTCACGTTAATGGAAATATTTGATACGGATTCACCTGTTTATAGCTTGGCATGGACACCTGATAACTCAACCGTTGTTTTTGGTATGGCAAATGGCAATATCGGACAAGAAACATGGACATCTGCCAGTATTACATTACCGCAAATGATCGGCGGACATAGTGATATTGTGCAGGGTGTAGCGGTCTCTGGTGATGGTAATTTTGTATATTCCGGGAGCATGGATGGCACCGTGCGAGTATGGGATATCACATCGGGGGTTCAATTGCTTGCACCAGGTATATCAGAACCAACAGGAAGCACACCCCTCATGGTGCTAAGTGTGGCAGCACATCCAATTGAATGGAACTGGGTTGCTTATGCCAGCGGCAGACCAGCGGTCAATAGCCCTGTTCGGCAAGCCTATTGGGATATTCTTGGCGGGGGTGGTTTACCTAGCTTGGAAGGGCATACGAACTTTGTCTTTGATATTGCGTTTGATCCATCCGGCAATTATGTGGCGACAGGCGCAGCCGATGCCAGCGTACGTGTCTATGGTGCGTATCTTGGGGGTTTAATCAGCAATGACAACACGAGTCATACTCGGCGTGTACGAGCAGTCGCATTTGATCGTAGTGGGGCGAACTTAGCATCTGTTGGTGAAGACCGTGCCGTTTGGATTCGTCCAGTGCTTTCACCAGGTGAACCGGCTTTGATTGACATTCTGCCAGATAGCTCAAGTGGCAATTGGGCTACTGCTGTCGATTTTAGCTTTTATGGTGATTTATTAGCAGTTGGGGATGGTATGGGGACATTACGAATTTATCAAATTCCTAGCTCCACGGTGCCAACGCCTATGCTGTTGGTTGAGATTCAAGCCCATACCGATCAATTACATGATCTCGCCTTCAGCCCAGATGGCACGATGTTAGCCACAGCTGGGTTTGATAACACTGTCAAATTATGGAATGTCGGGGCGATTTTAGGCGATCCTCCGGTTCTACCGACAGAATCCGCAGCGGGGTTATGCCCAGGTGCGCCACCCAGCCAAGTTGAAGTAGGCATCCGTGCCCGTGTCACCTATACCGATGGCACACAACTGCGTGTGCGTCGTTCTCCCGGTGGTTCACGATATGCCGCAATGGATGAAGGAACGGAGTTTGATATTATCGGCGGACCAGCATGTGCCAATGGGTATACCTGGTGGGAAATTCAAACAGATGACGGCATTCGTGGTTGGTCTGCAGAAGGCGATAGCGAAAGTTATTTTATGGAACCCGTGTCATCCTCCTCTGGGACAAGTGGTGCAAGTATTTCTGGCACGGTTTGGCACGATATTTGTAATGGGTTAGGCGGAGATGGTTGTATTGGCTTACCGGATGGGTCATGGTTAGCAGATGGTTTCCGTGCCAGTGTAGAGCCGGTTATCAGTGGAGTCACTGTACAACTTGGATTGAATAGGTGCGCAGCTTTTACCCCTGCTGGCTCTGCCATTACCGCATCAGATGGTAGTTATACGTTCACTGGTTTAGAAGCGGGGACTTATTGCGTGTATGTCATTTCCACCACGCCGCAAAACTCAAGTGTCTTAATACCCGGCACTTGGTCGTATCCGATTGCTTATCGTAACAACGAAGTCGCTTATGCAGAGGTTACCGTCGGAACAGGCGAGACAATAACAGATATCGATTTTGGATGGGATTTTCAGTTCTCACCCTAATTTCTTATAAGCAAGTTTGTAACTTCTAACGGTTAGTCACTAGGAAATATTAATGGTATGTCGGTATAATGGATTTACTGCATATGTCAGTATATTAAGGAGAGATGCACAATGCCCAATATCATCAAAGTTGCCAATTCATCAAACCCAACAACTGTTGCGGGCGCGATTGCGGGGACAATACGCGATCATGGTAGTGCAGAAGTACAAGCCATTGGGGCAGGGGCGGTGAATCAAGCAGTGAAATCAATTGCTATTGCTAGTAACTATCTTAAAGGCGATGGGATTGATATTGCTGCGTGTCCCAGTTTCATTGATATAGACATTGATGAGAAGAAACGAACAGCTATTCGTTTCTCAATTGTCGCCTTCAACAATCATAATCATCAAAGTTAACCCTCGTCATTAGGGCAAATCATCACAACAAACTTGGTTTGCCCTATGAACTTTGCCTTAATAAATTGATCTCATGATCATTCCGGCAAAAGCCAATCCCGTAAACCATCGGCTAACAAATTTAACCCCAAAACTGTTAAACTGATCGCCAAACCAGGAAAGACCATCAACCACCACGCTTGATGAAAATAATCACGACTTTCCGCTAGGAGAGTACCCCACTCTGGTGTAGGTGGTTGCGCCCCTAAGCCGATAAAACTAAATGTACTAATCGCAATCAATAATCCCCCCATCCGCAATGTCGCAAAGATTATCATGATTGGTAACGTATTAGGTAAAATATGTCTCAATAAGATATATGATTCTGGGGCACCAGATGCACGCGCAGCTTGGATGTATAATGCACTGGTTTGTTTGAGGGTCTCATTACGCATTAATCGATAAACGGCTGGAATACCAGCGATACCCAAAGAAATTGCTAATATGACTGGATTACGCTCAAACGCAGCGGTTAATGCAATCACGATTAATAAACCAGGTATCGCCATCCAAGCGTCCATCAAGTAGTCTATTATCAATGTGAACCCGCTACGATACATCCCCCCAATCATACCTAAAATTATGCCAGGTAATGCACTGATGAGTGTGGCAATTGCCGCCACCATTAAACTGATCTGCGCACCAAACACCACGCGGCTCAACAAATCTCGCCCCATTAAATCCGTACCAAAAGGATGAGCAAGTGAAGGTGGATGTAACCTTTCTAGTGGCATCATCTGAGTCGGGTCATAGGGTGTAATTTGCTCAGCGAATATTGCTGCAAGTGTCGCACTTATCAACAACACACCCCCGAATAACAAGGTTGTCATATGCGGCAAACGGAGATGGAAGCGTTTGGGGGTAGGGGAAGCATGTCTAACATCAATGACGTGTGGATAGGTTATGTTCATAATGAAAGCCCTCATTGAGTTGTTATAACTTAATGCGTGGATCAAGGTATGCAACGATCAAATCAACAATAAACAACACGCTAAATGTCAACACGGCAATGGTCAGAGTTACGCCTTGCAGCATCATAAAATCACGGTCAAACGCTGCGCTGACTGCTAATCCACCTAAACCCGGGTAGTTAAAAATGACTTCCATAACTGCTACGCTAGTGATAAGCCGGACGATTTGCAAGCCAATATATGTAACAATCGAAATAGCAGCTATTGGACTGATGTGTCGTGTTATGATCTGCCGCGTGTGGATTCCCTTCGCTTGGGCAAACAGGATAAAATCCGCGTTGAATGCTTCCAATAAACTGACGCGCGTAATCCGTGCAATACCTGGTATAAGAACAAAGGCTGTACAAAACGCCGGTAGGATTAAGTGTTGTGGGCTATCTGCACCAAAAACAGGCAACCAACCTAATTCCACTGCAAAAATTTGCACCAAAATTAGCGCAACCCAAAATGTTGGTAATGCCATCCCCAATGACACAACTGCTGTGATACCTGTATCCCAAATGGAATGGTGTTTTACCGCGCTTAAGAAGCCTAGCCCTATGCCAAATACCGTTGCAATGAGCATCGCTGCGGCAATTAATGTGATGGTATATGGTAAACGAACGCCAATTTCATGCGCGACAGACATCCCAGAACGGGCAGATACACCAAAATCACCTTGTAATACACCATTTAAGTATCTTAAATAACGCACCAAAACATGCTGATCTAAGCCGAGTTCAGCGCGTAGTTCCGCTTCTTGCTCGGCGGTTGCGCTCACATCTAAAAGCGCGGAGGCTGCATCCCCCGGTGCTAATTCCAATAACAGGAACACCACCAGGGAAAGCAGCATCAATGTCGGAATGGCAATAACGACACGGCGTAAAATCAAGTGCATAATTTATCTAACAGCGTCTTCCAGCAAAATGTGGCTATATAACAACCCACTGTGTTGAATATCGCTGCGTATGATGACTTTGGTGATTGCCATGTGCAGCGGCACCCAGGGGAGGTCTGCCATAACGATGCGTTGTGCCTCTGTATAAATTTGATAACGAGCATCCGGGTCAAATTCTGCACGTCCCTGTGCTGTGAGTGCGTCTAAATCTGGATTGCTATATCCATAACGGTTTGCTCGGCTATCTGTGCCTAAGTAAATTCGCAATAGGTCAGGGTCGTTCCAATCATAGCGGGTGAGGATGATATCATACGCTCCCTCACTGGCTGCTTGGCGTAAGCCTGCGGAATCCAGCACTTGAATTTCTGACTCAATCCCAATTGCCTCTAGCTGCGCCTGAACAACTGTTGCCATTGTTTGATAAGTTGGGAAGCTAGATGTTAGCAGCACAACTGGTTCACCGTCATAATTTGCGTTATCCACTAATTCGAGTGCGGAATTTGGATCATAAGGTAAAGCTTCGGCTTCTAGCTCTGGGTTATAACCAAAAATAGACGGGGCAATTGGTGTGTTGACCACAATACCCATGCCCTCAGCGGCGATATCCAAAACCAATTGTTTATCAATAGCTTGTGCCACAGCTTGCCGCATTGTTAGCTCATTAAATGGCGGGCGTGCCATATTAAAACCCAAGATCACTAAACCACGGGTTGGGTCATCCATGACGGTAAAATCAGGATTATCTGCCAAGCGTTCTAACTGAGGGGGAGATGAAATATAAGCAATATCCGCTTCACCAGAGAGCAGAGCGTTAATTCGTGATGCTTGGTCATTGGTAAACCGAATATTAATTTGTTGAATATTACCGTCAATTTCTGGGTCGTCTGTGGGGCGGTGTCCGGCATAGTTCGGATTACGAACAAGTGATAAGCTGCTCTGTGGAGTCCATTCTGCTAGCATAAATGGACCGGAACCAACCGGGTTCATGCCGTAATTTTCGCCAGCAGATTCTACTGCGCCAGGCTCTAAAATAGCAGCATAGGTGTAGGTTAATGCACTGAGTAGCGTAACCGATGGCTGGCGTAGATGAAACCGTACAGTATAATCATCCACTTTTTCAAATTCGCTGATGTTCATGATCTCGCTATAAATAAAAGAACGCTGTCCAATCTCTTGCAATCGTTGAAACGTAAAGATCACCGAATCAGCGTTCAGTGGCGCACCGTTGCTAAAAACAACATCATCCCGCAAATTAAACGTGACTGTTGTGCCATCTACTGCCCAGTCTTGCGCCAAATGAGGCTGTATCATGCCATGCTCATCTTGGAATACCAGTGTGTCATAAAGATATGCCAATAAAACCGGCGCACTGGGATCAATAGGACCTTGTGGGTCAAGGGTAATCGGATCACGTGACATAATCATCGTTACAGATACATGATCTTGTGCGGTTGTTGTCATAGAAACAAGTAAGATCAATAGTATTAAAAGACGCTTCATTGATGACTCCTAAATCTACAAAAAACTACAAAAATCTTCAGAAATATATCATAGATTTAGTGTCGACTTCAATAGTGGCATTTATCACAAAAAACAAACTTATGGCTTATTAATTGCCACAAGGGAAAATAATGATAGATTTTTTGCTAGAGTAATATTT
>RFHA01000271.1 GCA_003696565.1 Chloroflexota bacterium | reverse complement strand
CTGCCTTCTACCATCGTAGAGGCAAACGCTACATTAACCAGAAAATTAATCTGTACCACCGCTAAGCCCAAAACACGCGGTGCCATCAGTGTAAGGACTTCACGAACACCTTCTACACGCCAATTGAACAACCAACGCAACCGCGCCCGTACGTGAACTAAGCCTGGCACTTGTACCATAAAGTGCAAAATCGCCCCTAAAATCGCCCCCACTGCTAAGCCATAAACATTTGCATCACCGGTCTGATTGGCAGCCGGTGCTAAATTCGGCGCAATCACTAACGCGCCAATAATCATACCCAGGTTATACATACTCGCCGCCAATGCCGGGTATGTGAAATTTTGGTGTGCATTGAGAATACCCATTGTCAAGCCACTAATAGAAAAAATAACAGTGGTTATGAGCATCATTTGAGTTAGGGAGGTTGTCAGGGCTTGCTGATCAGCTGGTTTACCGGGTACAAGTAAAACGGGAACAAGAATCGGAGCAAGAATCGCCAAGATCAATGCAAGAATACCCGCCGCTGCCGCTGAGAGTGTCATTGTTGCGCTGGCAAGCTTCCAGGCATGATCCATATCATGCTTATTCAGATACCGCGTAAATACAGGAATAAATGATGACCCTAACGCACCACCCGCCACTAATGTAAACAACAACTCTGGAATACGTTGTGCAGCATAGAAGGCATCAAGTTCTGCACTGGCTCCAAACGTCGCAGAAAAAGCACCTGTCCGTACAAAGCCCAATACCCCACTCGCAAGAAACCCCAATAACACAATCAATGCTGCCCGGAAAATTTGTGAATTATTCAGCATCGCTGTCGATTCAATTCCTGTATACGTTCCGCATAATCTGGAATATATTCCCTCACCTTTGCCCAAAATGCCGGACTATGATCAAAAATTAGCATATGGACAAGTTCATGAACAACGACATACTCTACCAGATGCAGTGGAAGATAGTAAAGTGCGGTGTTCAGTGTAATATTACCCTTATTGGAACAAGACCCCCATTTGCGCGTCATAGCACGGAATTGAATACGAGCAGGTGTTACGCCGATTTTATCTGCCCACTTTTTAACCAAGCTCCGAATTGATGCCGCAGAATGCAGCGGCGTGCGCGTTTCAGCCGGAATGTATGGAGCAAGTTTGATTAATCCATCCTGAATAAATTTTTTAACCTGTGGATGAGTCGGTTTAAGCCAATTGGGGATCATCACCACAATATCACCAGCAGGGGTTACACGCATCGCCAGTGATTTACGATTTTGACGCTTGATTGTGACATTCATCAAAGGGACTCTGTTTTTGTTTCACCTGCTGACGAATACTTTCAACCGCTTTCAAAGCATGTTGACGTTCCACAGATAAAATTCGCAAGCTCGCAAACTCATCTTCATCCATTAAACTAATACGCCCATCAGGATGGACAAAAACATCCAACGCCAAGTCATCCTGGATAACAGCATCATCTGTAATCTGCGCTGGACGTGCAATATTGCAATACCAACCTTTTAAGCGTCCATCATCATGCGCTTGAATTTTAAAAACATTATAATATCGATCAGAGTAGAACCATTCTGTCATGAGGTCGCCACGCTCAAAGACCATAACACCAATATCAACACGTTCTGCCTTACCAGTAAACCGTGCTTGTATGCAAATCATGTTGGATGTACGTTGGATAACCTCACCAGTATAATGCCACACAGGGTTTCCGTTATGATCGCGCTTATAAATTGTAATCATGCCCGTCCTATCGTATGTACGAGTAACAGCATCCCCGTTGTGAATATAATAGATGCTTGTGCTGTGAGCATCACATTGCTAATTCCACGCGCTGGTCCAAATTTGAGCGTTTCATGTTTGAGGGGGTATTTCAAATTCTCGGTATAGATACCTTGTACATCACCACTAATTGGAATAAGAGAAAGGGTATCCCCTGGTGCGCCATCAATTTGATACTTACCGGGATATACCAGGCGAATCTCCTGCTTACCAGCCACCATGCGAATATCTACATCTTGCAAGTCTGGTAAACTCATTAAATAGACATTTGCTAGGGTTTGATCAAAACGATCTCCAATCCCTCCAATGATACGTATCCAATGAATACGCTGTTCAATTGCGTAGTGTAGTGCGAGTTCAAGGTCAGTCTGATCTTTTTCTGTTGGAAATCGCTTGAGTGGGATATGTTGTACCTCTAAGTTGGCTTGCTCTGTTGATGAAAGCGAATCCATATCCCCAATAACAAGATGAATAGGTAAGTTATAAAATTGTGCCAAGCGTGCGCCACCATCGGCTGCAATGACCAATGGCTGATTTGCTTGAGCAATGGCACGCCGCACCATTTCACCATCTATAATGTCACCATTTGCAAAAATCAATGCCTGGGACATATGGCATCAACGCGAACGCCGTCGCCAGCGTTCTTTCAGTTCGATCTTGCTAATTTGTGGCGTTTCTAAAAACATCCCAACCAGACGCTGAAACGTATCGCTTTCCAACATCGGGAAATGTTTTACATTTTGTATCGGTACAGGCATCAAGGAATCTTCGTCTTTATCCACTGTTAGATAATCCCAAATATCGTCTTGCGGGAGTGGAATGATCGGATCATCACTACCATGCGTAATGACGACGGGCATAGTTAACATGCGGATTGAATCTAAAAATGCGCCTGCATCATACTCTTTTGATGTGTACTCCAGCACTTTGTTATCAGATTTCACCACATCTGCTTGTAGTTTTTCATATTCTGGATCTGACTTTTTAAAGCAGCGTGCTAAAAGTGCTTCTGTTTCTGTCCCCAAGGCTGCTCGTAGCGGATTAGTTTTCGATGTGGTATCTGGCTCTTGTGATTTTTGTGCTTCTGCTATCCGTGCCAAAGCCGCCTGCCGTAATTTTTCACGATCAATCACGTTTGGATTAGGTATCGTCTCTCGTGTGGCACTGGCGATTGTCTTAGCTTTGCTGGGGTCAGCCTCTTGATCAGCCCCACTGATGTGAATATCTGTATCTGGGGGCAACGGACGGCGCACATGTGTCACGGCACCCGTTGTTGATGGATGCGGCGTTGCTTGTTTAGGGATATTGAGCGGACGTGGTTGCTTGGCATCAGGCGTTAATAAAACTCGTTTGCCAGCTGGCACTCGTGTGTCTAAATCCCCTGGGTCAAATAGTGGCGGATTGCTTAACAGCATCCGAGCAACACGCTCAGCATGTTGCGTTGCATATTCAACAGCCACTTGTGCCCCCAAGCCATGTGTTAAAAAGGCAGCTTTAGCTAAGCCAAGCTGTTTCATAAATTCATCCAACATCGCCACCTGTTGAGCGATAGGATATTTGGAGGGGTTTTTACCTGAATCCCCAAAGCCAAATAAATCAATAGCATAAACGCGAAATTTCATTTGTAGTAGGCGCATGGTAGGAATCCAATACCGCCATGAGCCGATCCAACCGTGTATGAGAATGACCGGGCGACCACCACGACCTAAAACTTCATAATGTACCAGGTCTCCGCCCACTGTAATGGCGCTCATATATTCTGTCGTCCTAGTTTAGCGACCATGACCAATCTTTGTTAAAATTTCGTTAATTTGTTCAGTTAACTTATCCAATTCAAACGGTTTGAGGATGTAAGCAATGGCACCAACCTCAATGCCAGCGGTAATCTCTTCATCTTGCCCTTTAGCAGTTAAAAAGACTACGGGAATATCTTTGGTTGTTTCAATCTCTTTAATTTTACGACAAGCTTCATAACCTGTCAGTTTAGGCATCCGTACATCCATCATAATTAAATCCGGCAGGACTTCCTGAGCTTTTTGCACCGCTTCTTCACCATTTTCCGCCATGGTGACCTGATGACCAGCAAATGTCAGCGTAAAATTAATCAGTTCACGGATGTCACGCTCATCTTCTGCAACGAGGATGTTTGCCATGATGCTTATTCACTCCCGCTTTCGGATTCACCGCTTAATGCTTGTTGAAATGGGTCTTTGAGATCACGCGGTAACGTGATATAGAATGTCGTCCCAACACCAACCTCAGATTCAAACCAGACATCCCCCTTATGCATTTCAACCAGTTCCTTGACAATCGACAAGCCCAAGCCTGTCCCTGCTACATCCAAGTTGACGGCTGTTTCGTCATGCCGTTCAAACCGTTCCCAAATTTTATCATAAAAATCTGGTGGGATACCAACACCTGTGTCTTGAATTTCAATCTGCATATAATTGTCATCATCCGGCTTAATATTGGCACGGATCGTTACCTGACCACCAGCCGGGGTATAATTAAAAGCGTTATCAACAACATTGTTGATAATCTGAAGAACCTTTTCTTCATCTGCCCGTAACGTTGGTAAATTATCCACAGGTTGGAAAGTTACCTTAAGATTACGATTTTGATGCTGTGGACGAGCGAGCAGATTATCTAAAACGCGGCGGATTGTAACATTCAGATCAACATCGGATAAATTCAAATTCTCTTTATCCGCGTCGATGTTGGCAATCTTCAACACGTCTTCCACCAGTTCCGTTAGCCGGGTGACATTTTCCTTAATGGTTAACAACATCCGTTGCTGGGCTTCTTCCAATTGCCCAGCTGCCCCCATCAACAATAGATCATTGTATCCTTTGATTGATGTTAACGGGGTACGGAATTCATGAGAGACACTTGCCATAAACTGGCTCTTGCTACGTTCTGCCCGAACCTCTCTAGTAATATCACGGAATACCGAAACCGTACCGAGGAATTTATCCCCTGTATAAACAGGAGAAAGATGCACACTGACAACACGGTCATCACCAAGTTCAATGCGCTCATCAAGATATTCGATAACGCCTTGTTCTCCACCAGATCGACGACGGGATACCGCGTTAACCCAAACCTCTGCCCCTTCACCATACATATTTGTGAGCATATCCAAAGAACGCCCTAACACATCGTTACGAGGTACACGCAAAATGCGTTCCGCTGCGGTGTTGAACAAGATAATGTTGTTGTCAGCATCAGAAAGTACCACACCATCCGCAATACCTTCCAAAATCGCTTTGTTCTTATCCGCTTCTTCTTGTTCTGCACGCAGTAATATGCCCAGACGTTCTGCCTGTTCACGAATCATCTTATACAGTTCAGCATTATTAATGGATGAAGCTACCTGATTAGCCGCAGCAACCAACAAACGCAAGTGTGCCTCATGGAAGGCATTCTTCTGACGGCTGAGGAAGACCATTACGCCCAAAGTCTCCTCATTTGTTTCCAGCATAACGGAAAGCGCGCTCTGCCACTCACTCTCTGGATATTCCCAAAAATCCGCCTGCTGTAAATCTTCTACTAAATAAACATATTCGTCTTCAGCAATTAACCAGCGTGCCAAACTTTCTGCTGGATGTCCGGCTCCATTCTCTGTATTAACCTGACCCAATATCGCACGGCTATACAGTTGATCTGTCACTGGGTCAAGTTGCATAATCACCCCTTCATCCGCACCAATTGCTTTAGCCAACATACCTAAAGCGCGTGGAATCAGTTGGTCCATATCAAGCGTTTGTGCCAATTCTGAGGTGATCTGATACAGCGTATCAATCCGATCACGTTCTTCTTCCAGCTCAGCCGTACGCTGACGGACTTCTTGTTCTAATTTATCCGCAAAAGAGCTAACTTCGCGGAATAGGCGTGCATTTTGGATTGCCGCCCCAAGCTGTGAGCCAACAGTGGTTAAAATACGTTGTTCATTGATCGTAAATGCTCGGGTGCGCTCACGATCACGAACAGCCAACACGCCATAAACTTGATCCCCAGCGATCAACGGCACACCGAGATAACTTTTTGCATCCCCTTCCCCGTTGACGATCCCCAAGCTTTTACGCAATTCAGCCGGGCTATAATAATCCGCGCCTAAGTTTAACGCACGCCGGTTTTTAATGATGAAAGACACCTCGTCATTATTCAACTGGCGGGGTGGGATGTCATAAATTTCACCAGAGCGCACAGCTAACGGGAAAGTGATCTCATCCGTATTGCTATCATATAGGGCGAGATATAACTCACTGGCACCGGTCACTGTTGTCAGTTGATCGCGGACAACTGCGAGCATATCTTCCAAATTCAAAGTACTAGAAATCGCCCGACTGAGGTCATTAATAATTAATGATTCCTCAAAATGTGCTGTTGTTTCTGCAGAGAGGCGTGCATTTTCAATAGCAACAGCCACCTGTGCCCCCAAAGCACGTGCTAAGCGAACTTTTTGCTGGGTAATGCCTTCTTGGCTAGATGATTGCCCTAGTTGAATAAGACCGATGGATTTTTCACGCACCACCAACGGCACATACATATGGGCAAAATCCGGTGAATTACGTAACTGCTCTGTCTCAATTGGGTACGGATTGTCTTCATTTTCCACCAAGACCACAACATCACGTTCACGCAGGGCACGCATACGAGCCGGCGACTCGTTCAGATTAAGGCGGGTCTTGTTAGGTAATGCTTCATTTTCATCACCAAAACGATTCATACTAAGTTGGACTTCAAGCTGATTGTCCACCTCATCCCAAATCATAATGGCACAGTTGTCCATCTCTAATGCGCTGAACATCAACTCCACAACTGTACGGAACACAGAATCCAGGTCTGTTGTGAGTGAGGTTGCCTGTGCAGCTTCTAGAAGTGTGCCTAGCTCATTGGTGCGGTCAAATGTTTGCTCAAATAAGTCCGCATTGGCTAATGCGATGGCTACTTGGCTGGCAAAAGCAAAAGCAATATTTTGATCTGATTTACTTTGATATGCGCCACTTTCACCATCACTCAGAATCATTATCCCAACCACATGCCCTTGGTTAACTAGCGGCACACCCATCCAGCTAGCAGCATTATGGTGGAGTGCCACAACGTCTTCTGGGAATTCAGACTGTACATCACCAACAACCACACGCTGCGTATTAACCACTTCATGCGTTAAGCTAAAATCGCCAAACATAAAGCGTTGATCCAAACGGCGGGCTTCTTCAACCGGGAGGTCTGTTGACCCTTCTAGCACCATATAAGACCCGTTCCGTCGCCAAATCGTCATGGCAGAATGTGGAATCAGCCATCCCATCTCATCTAAAGCAAGCTGGACAACCTCATCACGCTCGAGCGAGGATGTAATGCGCGTGGAGACTTCCGTAAGTGCCGCCAACTGATTAGCGCGTGTCTCCATGGCTTGTTCCAAGCGTGCCCGTTCCGTCACATCTTCAATTAGGATAACAGCACCACGAACCGATAGTCCAAAGCGTAACGGATAGATGTAATAGTTAACCAGTCGTTGGGAATCTTCAGCATTTCGCCAAACATGGTTAATTCGTTCTTGTGGAATACCCTGGTTGAACACGGTGGTGAGCGCGTCTCGGATCACATCTGCCATATCCGGGCGGTAATGAAAAATATCCCGCCCAACCACATCCTGATCCCAATCAAAACGTTCCACCATAAAACTGTTTGTGGAAAGAATTTGCCCAGTGTTATCCAACACAATAATGCCCTGTTGGATGGATTCAACCACGGACTCATTGAGAATCTGCAAATTCACCGCTTGATCAAACAAGCGAGCGTTTTGGATTGAGCTAGCCACTAACTGGATCACACGTTTAAGCAAATTGCGTTGTTCATATAGCTCGCCTTCTGATTGGCTACCAATATGAACAACGCCCAGCGTTTCACCACCTGTTACCAGTGGCAAAAGTAACGTGCTTTTTTCACCCTGTTCACGCCATTGACGAATATCCTCGTCAGAATCATCCTGAGACGGGATGTAATCCATTCCCTCTTCGTAGGTGCGTTGCATTGCCCCACTCAGGGCTGGTATCTGTTCTCGTGTGATGTGAACCGTATCGTCAGATTGGACTTCCACACGCAGCACATCAAAATTTTGATCATCACCCGCACGCAAAGCCACTGTCATCGTATGATAAGGCACCATCCGTAAGATGCCTTCCGCAACAGCCTGAACCACTTCTTGTATATCTAACGTCCTGGAAACTGCCTCCATAACTTCACTGAGGCGGGCTTCTTGCTCTGCGTTTTGTACACTGCTTAAGAACAAACGGGTGTTTTCTATTGTAGAAGCTGCCTGATTTGCAAAGATCTCCAGCACTTCTACCGTCCCACGATCAGGACGACGGTTATTATGTGGACGATCTAGAGTCATCAATCCAATTAAATCACCAGACGGTCCCTGTAAGCGAACCACAAACAAATCCCCATCACGCCAGCTATCTGGTGAGGTTTGCTCAATTGTCCGGTTACCATCATAAGTTAGGAACAAGCCATCAATGTTACTGACGTACCAGTCCTGAATACGCTCCATGGGGAAGAAATATGACTCACTGATGCGGAATTCTGGCTTAAAAAGCTCATCTAGCTGCGCTGGGGTTATTACGTGCTTTAGTGTTTGTTGGAACACATCCAATGGCATGCCAGCCTGAGCAACCCGGCGATAGACTCCTGCATCCGCATCATAAAATAGCATTGCCACCGTATCAAAACCCACACTCTGCTGCACACTATAGGCAATCGCTTCTAAAATATGAATTGGGTCAGTATTGGTTTGGAACATGTGCCCCAACTCAAAGATGCGGTTTAGTTGCTCAACACGCGCCCGCAGGCGATCACTACGATCAATCTGTTCCTGATAACGCATAGCATTGCCATAGCCTAAAGCCGCTTTGGATGCTAACGTCAACAAGAACGCTGCCGCACGCTCGTCAAACCGTTTGGGTTCATGGTGAAATAGATGAATAACCCCCACCACTTCCCCTAAATAAACCACCGCTGCTGCTAAAGCAGACCGTGCATCAGGTGGTACCGCCTTAAAGGTATGGGCAAACTCATAGTCACTAATTAATGTCGCTTCTGCTGGATTTTCAATAACATGAATTTCAATATCCGCCAAATTGACAATACCAAGGTCATACCCCAAACGGCGGTCAATACGATATACACCATCACCAGCATATGGTGTTAGCAGAACCACAGTCCCGTCATCTGCCCCAGTGGCAATAACCGCTTCTTCACGAATGACATCCAAAATACGACCAAAATCAAGCGTTGTGGTTAACTCATTACTGACACGAGAGATCGCATCAAGCTCTTGAAGGCGACGGTTCAAGTTTTCACCGGTTGCTTCATATAACAGCAATCGATCTAAAGCAGCAGCGGTTTGTGCTGCAACAACCTGCATCACTTCTAAATCTTCCAGGGTATAAGGACCATCAAAGCGGTTAGCTACCCCTAACTCACCCAATGGACGCTCACCAAAGATAAGTGGAACTACCAGTCCATTGCGCAGCTGCATTTTTTGAGCAATCTCTTTATACCCAACAAGAATGTTATCATCCTGATAAACATCATTTGTCATGTAGGGTTTGCCGGAAACCGCCACACTATATTCAAACCCGGGTTCAAGTATGTTTTGGGTGATTGGCTCACCTAATTCTGTGCCATAAACCCAACGGGGATATGTAGTGAGAGACCCTTTTTGTTCGTCTAGAACATTAATAAATACAATTTCACTCTTAAGCAAATGAGCGATTTCCGCCAGAACTGGCGTAAAGGTTTCCTCTGTGGTTAACACATTCCCCGCTAATTCAGCCACACGGCGCAACCCCTGCGCCTGCTCCGCGCTACGGCGTGCTTCTCGATATAAGCGAGCATTTTCAATAATAGCAGCCGTTTGTGTAGCAAAGATCAGCAATAAGCGGGCATCGTTATCAGTAAAATCGTCCCCACTTGTCTTATTTGAAATTTGAATCACCCCAATACGGCGACCACTCACCTGCAAAACAGCCATCATCGTTTTTTCCACGCCAATTTGATCCGCCAACTTATCTAAGCCGGCTTCAAAAACAAGCGGATCGCTCGCCACACGGTTGCTATACCAATATGTTTCCTCTTCCCAGAGTTGTTCCATCACACTGCCGGGTGTTAATGGCACAGTATAGTTCTGAACTGCGCTATCTTTTACGCCATAAAACGGCAAACGACTAACCAACCGCGTGTTATCAGGGTCATAAAGCAAAATGCCGCACATCTCAATATCCATCAATTGAGCAATGCGTTCTGTAATTTCACCATAGAACTCTGTTTCATGGCTGAGGGCACCAATTGCATCAGTAATTTGCTGTAGCCCAACCAGCTCAGTATCCATACGTTTTTCACGTTGATACAAGCGTAAATTTTCTACCACAATAGCAGCTTGCGCCGCTAATACTTGCAAATTTTGAATATCACGTGCTGTAAATCCGCCCTCTGTCCGTTTATTGCTAACAGCCAAAACCCCAAAACGCTGATCCCCTAGTTGCAAAGGCATCCAGGCAGTGTTAACAATGCCAGCCAAGCTAACGACCATATTTAGCCCCAACGCTTCAACTAATGGTTCATCCACAACATCGTTTGAGACCCAATATTGTTGCCGTGTCCAAATATCATATTGTGGACTATCTGGCGGTAAGGGGATAAATACCGTGCGGATTAATGCTTCAGGTAAGCCTAAAACTGGTAATTGAACAGCTAATCCCTGTCGATCAGGATCATAAAGGAAAATCCCACACATATCTGCCGAAAGCAGTTCTGCAATTCGCTGGTTTAACGCCATATAAACACGCTGAGCGGCATCTGGTGCTTTGACATCTTCGGTCATCACAACGCGTTGGAGCTGTGCAATATCATCAATACGACGGGCTTGTTCAGAATAGATTTCAGTGTTGTAAATCGTCACACCAATCTGGTTTGATATTGCTTGTAATAATGCCAGATCCCCCTGTGTATAAGCATCAGGGGTAGAATGAGCAATTTCTAGCGTGCCAATAAACCGATCTCCAAGTTGAATTGGTACCCCTAGAAAACTATTGTAAGGATTTTCTGGCAGCTTCGGTAAAATACCAGACACATCATAGCGAGACTTAACCAAAACCGGTTTGCGATGTTTGGCAATCCAACCCGTTATCCCTTCACCAAGTTCATAAACGCCACCGGCTTCTGACAAGGCAATGAGATACATGGCATCACCAATCCAACCACGTTGGCGCAAAACCTGCTCTTGTTCCACCCATAAATTAATTTCACCTGCATCCGTAGGAATAGCACGACTGATAATAGTTAGAAGTGCTTGCAAAACTTGTTCCATCCCCATGGAAGCGTTGATTGTCTCACCAATTTCATTGATAACAGACATTGCAAGTGCCATATTCAGCACATCTGCATTGGATGTGTTGCTAGCAAGTTCTCGCATCACAACAACTGTGCGTACTTCTGCCCCTGCGGGAATACGATGAGAGGAGGCTTCTACCCAGCGTTTATTAAGTTGGAAAGAAGCCTGCCCTTCTCTTGAAAACAGATCAAGCAGGCTATCAGCGGGTTCTGCTAGGCTAGCAATACGTTCTAAGTGAGGTGGATCACCATTTAATCCCAACCAATTACGGGCAGGTTCATTGGCATAAACCACCCTGCCATGCTCACGAGAAACAATAACCGCCTCTCCATAAGAGGTTGCTGGAAAGCTCTTCACCAGGGTTTCGATGTCGTCCAGGGTGTTGCCCTGCTCATATTTATGCTGGCGAGACCAGAAGAAAACCCACAAAATAACAACAAGTCCGCCTAAAAAGATAATCAACGCCAGATTCATAATTTCAAAACCCCAGGAAACTCAAACATTACCAGGCAGTCAGGATCGGTGAACCAGCATCGCTGTTTTCACCCCCATCACCTCCACGTCGGCGGTTTTCTGCTGCCATTTCAGTAATTTCTCGAATGTCAGAAAACTGATGGGTCTTGGTTGAAACTGTGCCGATTGCCAACGACATCAGCTCTACCTGCTTTTCTTCCCCACTACTGGTAGAAACAACAATGTATCCACGTTCACGATCAATAAATGAATAATGTTGTTTGACCTCTTCAGCAAAACGCTCGCTCAAACGATTCTGTAGCTTTTCTGCATCAGAGGCATAAGTGATAATTACAAAATTATCGTTACCAGGATGTCCAATAAAATCATCCTGTGTTCCTAACTCATTTACAATATCACCTAACATCAACGCCATAAAGCGGATGACTTCATTGCCGGCTGGGAATCCATAAGCCTCTTTGAAATCATCAAAGGTGTTGATCTTAATATCAAGATAAGACCATGGCTTATCGCTGCTAATTAAAGCGCGTAGCTGATCTTCAATCAATGTCCCCGTTGGCAAGCCGGAATGCGGGTCCAGATTAGAGATACGCTTAGCAGCTGTGATGGAGTTTTGAACGCGCAATTTTAGTTCTTCAATATCGAACGGCTTGGTGACGTAATCATCCGCCCCTAGCTCTAAACCGATAATTTTATCGCTACGTTCATCCTTTTGGGTCAAGAAGATAATAGGCACATGCTTGGTGCGGGTAGTTTGTCGTAATTCACGACACACATCATAGCCATTCATGTCTGGCAGCATAATGTCCAGCATGATTAAATCCGGCAATTGTTTGCGCGTCATCGAAAGCGCATCACCACCACGCGGTGCAACCTGAACTTCATAGCCCTGCCCGCTAAAATAAATTCGTAACATGTTTGAGATGTCGAAATCATCTTCGACAACTAGAATCCGACCTTTACTCATCAAATTTCTCCATTTTAGATACCCCTAGACTGATCTATGGGGAGAAAAGATGGTACAGGCAACTGCCTGTTCCCCCATAGGGGACGGGTGTAAGCAACCGCTATACCCATAAATATACACTAAATGCGCCAAACCTGCACAGAATTGTTCGAATTTGTTAAAATTTGCTAACGATTAGTGCGCCATGTCTTACGAGTTTGATGGGCACGTTCACGCACAGCGACAATCTGCTCATAGGTAACTGGTTTTTCAAATGAGCGAAATCCAGATAGCTTAAAACCGTGCCGTGTTGCGATATCTTGTATCTCAAGAGCCTGTTCTAGGCTGATATTTTTCCCTAGAGTATAATCCTCGTAACGCCCTTCCAAAGCCAACGCCATTGTTTCCGCCATGCAGGCATAGGATTTCCCCGGCGGAAAACCAAAATCAAAATGGAAATCAACCGGACCAGGGACTTCCACCATACCCCCCTCAATGACTAATACATCATCACGCTGATCTGCAACCAGACGAGAGACATCACGCGGACGTGCCACATCACAAACAACAGCCCCCGGTTTAAGATGGCGCGGTTCAATCACTGCATCAATAGCACTTGTCACGGTCAACACCAAATCCGCATCATAAATATCTGCCACATCCGTACTCGTCTTAACATGCGCTAGATAGCCTTCACAGCGTTCACGTACGGCTTGCAGGGCATCTTGCCTGCGCCCGATAAGTGTCAATTGCGAGCATCGCCGTGCTAGCATCTCTGAACAAGTTTTGCCAATTGCACCGGTTGCACCCACCACCGCCACAGACGCAGCCGTCATATCTAATTCCATAGCCTTGGCGGCTTCTTCCAACGCTTCTACTGCGATGACAATTGTATAACTATCGCCAGAAGTAACCGGAATATCTAATCGTTGGGCGATTGTGATGCCACCATCCCCCACCACAGACGTAAACGCGCCTAAACCCAGTATCCGCGCCCCTAACCGCTCCGCCATATGACCACAAGCGACAATTTTACGATACACCGTTTCAACAGGAAGCGACATCATGGTGGGGGGTGTAAAAGGGCAAGCTATCAACCAACCTTTTAGCTCACGTCCGGTTTCAATTGATTGTACACCATCAATTTCAGAGATATACACCGGCGGGAAAAAACGTGACAAATAATTAATTTGTCCTTCTGTCAGGATTTTGCCTAAAAGCGGGAACTTTCTGGATACGTCCTTACGAATTTGGATTGGATGAATAATAAATGCAAATGTGTCTTCCATGGTGAAACTTTCATCCCAGAAAAATAAAGATGGGCAAGACTCTGCTTGCCCTTTAATAATTTACCAACTATCCCATGTGCTTTCCGGTTCATGCACCTCATCTTTACGGGGATAGAATCGCTTATGAACATCACCATGCTTAATAAAGTGATGATCACTCTCTTCATAAGTGATACTGCGGCTAATAACCCGTCGTTGCGGAGAGGCAACCAAAACAACATCCGATTCAATCATCCGCCCAGGGAAAACCACCATACCTGAACCAATACGGCAATTATGCCCAATTGCACTGCCTAAAACAATTTGCCCAACACTTTGCAGTTCACCATCAATATTTGCAGCACGCATTGGTTTTTGTGCAATCAGGTTAAAATCTGTAAAAGTGCTACCAGCCCCAACAAAACTGTTGCGCCCAATGACACACATCTGTAAACATGTATTCTGCGCAATAATGGTGTTTTCCATCACCGCGGTTAAATATAATGAGGCACGGAATGGCAAAAAGCACCCATCTGCAACCGTACTCATCATCAAAACACATCCAGCATCAATAGTAACATTGTTCCCAATGGTGCAGTTGTCAATCACAACACCAGCACCAATTGAGCAGTTATCACCGATTGTTGCCGGACCAGTGATAATAGCAGATGGGTCAATAGAACAATTTTTACCGATTTTGACCGCCCCGGACGCGCTTAAAATTTGCTTTTGCTCCACAACAGCGTGCCAAAGTAACTTTAACTGTGTAAAAACACTTCGCTCAATTTTACGATCCAACCGCCCGGCACGCCCAAAATTACCGAAAATAATTGTTGCAAAATAAATATGTACCCAACTTTCAATCGAAATCACAGCCCGCATGGGGGCATAATGGGTTAAATCCCCCTGCTCCATCGTCATAAAATCTGGCACACTATAAAACCCAATTTCATGTGCTTCGCTGGGAATTGGCAGTGGCACAATTTCTGACGTGTAGCCATTTGGGAAATACCATAAATCACACAAAAATAAGACCTTGTTATCCGGCCCAAGCGTTGCCTCAAACCCCTTGGTCAATGGAATTGTGTAGGTATGAAAGGCTTTATCACTAGCAGGAAAAGCGGCACGGCAGGCTTTACCAGTTTTCCGCGCTTTTTCCACAAAATAGGTAAAGAACTCTTCGTCAAACCATAAACTATCTCGATAGACTACAACTTCTGCATCGCGCCGAATATTGGCATGAGGAATATCCTCTCGGCTGTTCATTGTCCCACCAAGCTGAATATTTTCCCCAAATACCCGCACAAATAACTCTTCGTGATGTAATTTAAGCGGCTGTGTACCAATTGTTAACAAACTAGCAGGTTCATTAAACGGTGGAACATGGCGGGTATCCTCAATAATGTAGCGATACATATCGTTTACCTATCCGTTATACAGAAAATCCCGAACGGTATCATGAAAGCGATCCGGTTCATCCATCATAGGGAAATGCCCAGAGCCTTCAAACCAGGCGATACGACTAGAGGGTAAATATTGCTTAAGTACAAGGTGCTGCTTTGGGTCAACAATCCGGTCTTTTTTGCCATAAATCCCCAGCACAGGCATTTGCAGAACACCAATTTGATCTCGCAAATCTGTTTGACGCAGTGTACCAATGCTTTGGAAAAACGAGTCAGATGAAATTTTTGAAACATCTTCCACAAGCATCTTGCCAACTCGTCGCCCGTCTTTAGCAATGTAATACCCATAAGCACGCATAAATAATTTAAGCAGTGTGGGTGTTGTCCAAATAATTCGT
The DNA here is from genome assembly GCA_003696565.1 of Chloroflexota bacterium. Taxonomy (GTDB): domain Bacteria; phylum Chloroflexota; class Anaerolineae; order Aggregatilineales; family Phototrophicaceae; genus DAOTWY01. The sequence goes on along the minus strand of RFHA01000271.1, from coordinate 4,131 downwards.
GCAATGCCTTTAAATCCAGAAAGTTTTAAAAGCAAATTCAGTGAATTCCCCTGAATAGGTGACCCAATCACTGTTGTTTTGACAACTTTTTCTGGGTAACGAACGGATACAGCCAGAGACACCGTCCCCCCCATTGAATGCCCAATCAGCGGGGCTTTCACAATACCCAGTCGATCCATAAATTGTTTGACGGATTCGACATAATTATTGACCGTAAAGTTTTGTTGACGGTCAACCGATTCTCCAAAGCCAAAAAAATCTAGCGCGTACGTTTTGAACTCCCGTCCGAGGATTTCAATTGTATCCCGCCATAAAGCCCAGGAGCCAAGCCATCCATGAAGCAAAAGAACAGGGCGTCCACGACCATATGTTTCATAGTGAACGATTCCCTGCCCAGTTACCAGAGTCGGCACGTTATCTCACCTTATGATTGTGTGATGGATCAGTTCAGAAGAACTAATCCATTTCTTCCAAAATTGTATAAAGCAGCTCTAACAATACATCACGCACGCTATCGCGCTCTTTTGCCACACAAGGCAACAATTTGACTTCTGGCTCAATGCGCAACGCAATGCGTAAATCTTCCGGGTCCCAAGCGTCAGGATGATCCTGCTTATTAGCCGCCACCACATAAGGGGTTGGGGCATAAGCACGGAAGGTTTCTAAGATGCTTTTGGCTTCCCGGAAGGTTTCCGGCTTGGCACTATCTACCATAACAATAAAGCCAAGCATCCCCTCTGCCAAAATTTCCCACATAAAATCAAAGCGGCGCTGACCAGGTGTACCAAATAAATACAGTACCAAGTCATCATCGACCGTGATACGCCCGAAGTCCATCGCCACCGTGGTTTGTTCTTTTTCTTGGGCTTCGGCTGTATCTTCTTTGATGTCACGTTCAGTTGAGACTACGTCAATTTCACTAATTGACTTAATAAATTCAGTCTTTCCTGAGCTAAAAGGTCCCGTAATTACCATTTTAACAGTTTGCATAGTGTACCCGCTCTTCCCGTAGCATGTCGAATAAACGGATGATGATCAATTATAACGATTTAATACGATCAATCAACTTTGTGACCACATCTTTGGTGGGTCCTGGCTGTGTGCGGCGTTTACGGCTGCCAGTCGATCGTGACTGTGCTTCAGCCGGAGTCACACGTTTGCCATCTGCCCCCAGCGGTGGAACGATATCCACCAGCCCAGCCTGCTGAAGCCCATACACAATACGCCGGATTTCCATTTCAGACATATTGTTAGCTTTAGCAATTTGCCGCATGGTGTTTTTCGGATTAACGAAGGATACCACACGCCATTCTTCCACACTGAGGTGTATTCCCTTGAATTTCTCCTTGGGATTTTCTGGGAACTTCAACGCCATATCCAAATTTGGAATATTATTGAGAAGTTCCTCATCATTTTTGGTACGTCTTGCCCCTTCAACAATAACGTTTTCTAGGTCAATAGGCACCATGATAATGTCATTATCGGGCAAAACATTGTCTTCAAACCGGAAGGGTCCTTCCCGCCATGACATCAAATTATAAACAACATCAAGCGTATATTGCTGAATGCTGTTTACAATATCCGCTTTGGTGACATAATTGGCACCAATTAAACGCACTGCTAAGGCTTTATCAGTTGTGCCTTTAGCGCGTTCACGAATAATTGCCGCCTGTTGATCAGTCAGTTTGCCAGCTTTGTTTAATACTGCCACTAAATCACTCGCTTGACCGTTCAACAAGGCATGTACCAGTTTCCCTGCTTTAAAGACTACTTTGGCTTTTACTTCGCCGGGAGCCATCTTTTCATTTTGCATTGCGTCTTTCTCGCCAGTTGGTATCCCTTCAAAAATAGTAAGGGTTCCTGTTCTGCCGGAAAGATTCATCAGATTGAGCAACTGGGTTGTACTAAAATCTCTAAGATTGCCTTGAAGTGGCATTTAAGCCCCCTGCACTGTCTATATGAATCTGTTCTGATTATAGCCGTCTGATAAATTCAAGTCAACTAAGGTGATTTGGCTATTCTTACCTAAAAATTGTATCAATGTTGCTTGTCCTTATTTTACTCAATTTTGCATAATCTGCTTGCAACTTACAGAATACCGTAGATTTTAGCATAAAAACCATTGAGATTTAGTTCTTTTCAATACGTTTCAACTTACACTAGTTGTTGAATGGAGATAATTGCTTGTAGAATAAATAATCAACTAAAATATGTATCAAATACTTAAATAAAAGAAACATCTATGAGCCTAAAAACATTACAGCAAGGAATTGAATTAATTCGACAGGGACACAAGTCAGAAGGGGCACGGTTGTTAAAAATCGCTTTAAGAAGTGAAGAAATCCAAGGTGAAATCCGTGCGACAGCCTATCTGTGGTTAGCAGAAACAGTTGACGAAACAAGCCACAAACTAGAATACTATAATCTTGCGATTTCTGCAGACCCCAATAATGAACATGCTAAAAAACGGGTTTCTGAATTAATGGCAAAAAATTTACCCCCTATTCCCCCCCCACAACAAGCACCACCAGAAATCCCCGTGCCCCCAACAGCTACTCCTACAGCATACACCGCACAATCAGCCGTTGATTACAACAACCTGCACACTGGACAAGAAATTCATGCAAATCATCAAATTGCCGGGATAATGAATGGACCCAATGGCATTGCAACAGCTTTTTTCATTAGTCGCAACGGTATTTTAGCAACCACACGTTTCGCTGTGGGTGGGCTGAAAGCTGTGATGTTAAGTTTAAGTGACGGCAACCACATTCAAGCTGATGTTGTCCGGTCATATCCTGAATTTGACTTGGCATTTTTACACACCAATGTCAATATCGCACAATTGCTGCCAGTTTCTCCCAAACGACAGTTAGAGAGCCAAGAATCTCTAACAGCTGTTTCTTTCACTGGACATACAATGAAAGGCGTTATTCGTCCAACCAAGAGTCTTATCAAAGATGGTTGGTTCCCCACAACTATCTCAACGTTAGTGGACGTGGGCGGTAACCCGGTGTTTGATCGCAATAACAACTTAGTGGGTATGTTAACCAACAACGCTAACCGGTCATCACCATATGTATATGGGCTATCTATTCACAAAATTTATCACTTGGTAGAACAATATGCCCAAGAAATGCGAAACACTCCCAAAACTAGTTATTGTCCGGGGTGTGGTTGTCGTAGCAAAGCGGGAGGATATGGCGGTTTTTATTGCGAACATTGTGGTGCCACCTTACCGGAAGCACAGGATATTCAGCGATCTTTTGATCCTAAATTAGCAGGGTTATATGGTGAAAATATGTCCCGTCCTTGCCCGCGTTGCCACACATCCATCGGATTTTACAAAGGAACGTGTCTACGCTGTGGCTACCAGGCACGCTAGAAAAGGAGAGACTAATGCTATTCGCAGGACGTAATAATCGTGACTCCTCAAAATCATTGAGCCACTTTGCCAGGATCGTTGAGGAAATCTTGACCGCATTGGATGTTAACCTACAAGAGGCACGCCTAGATACTGAACAAGGTTATGGTTGGCACTTCTTACGTGGTTCAGCAATTATTGAAATTTATATTACAGAACAAAATGGACGGGGTTATATGCAAGTACTTTCGCCCATCATACACCTACCAGAAACCGGGTTATTGCCCTTGTACCGCCGCTTGTTAGAATACAACTTACAATTGACAAACGCCTCTTTGGGGGTCTACTTAGATGTCGTATATGTATTCAATGAACGCCCACTGCAAGGTTTAGACGCAGCAGAAACCAACACTATTATCACTATGGTTGCCGGTTATGCCGATGATTTAGATAATGAACTGCTCAACGAATTTGGTGGCAGATTATATTCACAGACGTAAAAAAGCCGGGGTGTCCCGGCTTACTTGTTGCTATTCCTCATCGTCGTCATAATCATAATCGTCGTCGTCGTAGTCATCTTCGTCATCATCGTAGTAGTAATCGTCGTCATCATCATAGTCCTCATAATCATAATCATCGTCGTCATACTCATCTTCAGGACCGACGAACCAATTGTTGTTCTCACGCATGACAATGTCTCCTAAACTTTATGAGGTTATACCTACAAAAGTGTATGCGCTTTTTAAAAACAAATACCCCCAAAATTT
>RFHA01000270.1 GCA_003696565.1 Chloroflexota bacterium | reverse complement strand
TGAATCTGGTACAGCGTCGCGCCGGAGGCATTGTTCCAGTCAAAGTAGGGGGTGCTGTCATTTGTTGTGCTGCCGTTGGCCGGGGAAACTAACGCAGGAGTAGATGGCGGTGTTGTATCCAGTGTGATTGTATCGTGATAAGAGGCGCTAATATTTCCATAAGCGTCTTTGTATTGAACGTAAACATATTTTGTGCCGTCTCCACTTGTGAGCGACCATGATTTAGATGTGCCATAACTTTGCCAACTGCTCCAACTGCTGCCATTGTTGGAAAAACGCATTTGCTCGACACCATCTGAACATGTCCCTGTATCGTTGGCAGATAAATTAAGTGTGACATTCTGTGAATTCGTCGTGCTTGAACCGCCATTAATACTAATTGAACCAGTAGGCGCAACGGTATCTTCACCAATAACGACAGTCGCATAAGATACATTATTATCTTCGTTGCTTTCGGATATTATGTCATTGTAGTCAGCCTTGACGATAAAATAGTGCGTCCCAAGTCCAAATTCGCCGGCATTAATAGCATGTTGATAAGTTAGTGATTGACCCGGCGCTAGTGATAACGATACAGATTCTCCTCCTACAGGATTGGTATAATCGGTCGGTGTATTGCCAATGTAGTATCTTGTGAAGTGGGCATCGGCGGCGGCCACACCCTGATTTTTGAGTTGGTAAGAGTAGCCCCAACTATCACCAGGGCATGTGGAGTAGTAGGATGGAGATAAATTGTTGATAACTAAATCAGGTTGAGTCCGGTTCCAATTAAAGGAGAGGTAGGCAGAACCTGTTTTTTCAAAGTATTCTACCTTAACTTCATAGGTACCAGATGTGGCAATGGAGAATGGTTGATGTATGTTTTTATAACCAGCCGTAAAATCATTGATGATTTGCTGCCCATTAACCCATACGCGAATGCCATCATCGCTGGTCACATTAAACTGGTACGTTCCAGCGGTAAAATAGACATTTTTGGTGAATCTGGCGGCAAAATTATCTGCCCATACACCAGTATGTCCGTTACCAGGAGCATTTGATCCCCAGTTATGAGTAATTCCGGAACTTGTCCCCTCATCGCCAACATAAGCGGGAATACCAGTTAAGTTTTTCCCTTCATAATAGCCATTAAAGTAGTCGGCGCGCCAATTGCTGAATGATGTCGGCCATGTGTATCCTGTTGTGGTTCCTGCGGCCGCATCATGGATCACATATCCCCCCATAAAGTTGCTTTGGGCTTTGTTGTTCGCATTGACAAATTCATCCGTAGCTGGTGTGCCGAGCCATCCTTTGTTGTTGCGATAATAAAGCAATATATCGCCATGCACAACGAAGGCAGGTACCGTGAACGCCGGATTATCGCTATTTTGATCGTGATAAATAGCAGATTCTCCCCACGTAGCTACGTAGGGAAAGTTTTGCACAACTAAACCGCTGTCCCAATGTGGGGTATCGGTAGGGCAGCCTAATGCCTGAATGGATCGATTATAGGCATCTTGAAAAAGGGACTGACGCGACGATCCTTGCCCCACTTGATAGGTGCATGAGGGCGCATAGGCATTATCAGCCGCGCTGACTTGCCCGACAAAGATAATGGCGGCAAAAATTGCCAGTACAAAATAAATTTGTTTCAATGTCGATGTTGTTTGCGTGGCTACACTAAAAATTTTAATTTTCATTTTTACTCGCTCCAATATCACCTTCTCAAATTCATATAGCATACCTAATGTGCGACTTTTTTCTGAAACTCTAGTTTCCGCTAAGTCGTTTTGACAAGAACATGAAAATGTGTATGGTTTCAAGAGAGAGTAGTTATGTTAAGTTCAATGCTTGTTTTGAGCATGGAATGTTAAGAATGATGGCGAATTCAGTTTACATAAATCAATTTTTAACCAAATGCACAAATTCTCAAAAAAGCAAATCCAGTTAGCGGAAAGTAGAATCTGAAATAAACATCGGATAACTCCTTGTAGAATAGGGATTCTAACCAACCTGTTCATAAATGAGGAGGCTATCCAATGCCCAGAGATTATTTTATCATCATGGTGTACTGTTTGGTGTGCGAACATTATCCGGTTGTTATTGCCCAACATCCTCTCCGTCGACGCGGTTTTCCGCCAGCATTGACGGATGAGGAGGTCATTACTATTGAAATCTGCGGTGAATACTTCGGTTTCCATAAGGATGAAGACATCTATGGCTATTTTCGTACCCATTATCAGCATTTCTTTCCCCAACTACGGGAAAGAACCGGTTTTGTCCGTCAAGCAGCCAATTTGTGGTTTGTCAAAGCGATGATACAACAACGCTTAGCACAAATCAGTGGGCAGGCAGTGGATGGCGTGCAAATCATTGATACATGGCCTTTGCCGGTCTGCACTTACACCCGTAGTCAGCGTGACCGCTGTTTCAAACCGGATGCAGATTACGGATATTGCGCTGCCAAAGACCTGCATTACTATGGTTTCAAGCTGGGTCTGCGCATTTCACGAGTGGGCATGATCATTCATTACCCACTATTACCAGCCCGTCCTCATGACAGCCAACTTTTAGATGACCTGATTACAGGCTTTGAAGGCGTGGTTCCGGCTGACAAAGCATTTGTAGACGGTTTTCGTCAAGAGAACTTAGCCCGAAAACGGCATGTTGAACTGGTTGTGCCGACCCGTAAGAACATGAAAGCCAAACCACCTGTAGCTGTGATGAAAATATGCAGTCGGTGGCGCAAGTTGGTGGAAACAGTAGGGTCTCACTTAACCGAACGTTACCATATTGCCAAAACTCGCGCTCATGACCTCTGGCATTATCAGCATCGTTTGATTTGTAAGGTGCTTTCACACACAGTTTGTGTGTTTCTTAACATGCAACTGGGG
>RFHA01000269.1 GCA_003696565.1 Chloroflexota bacterium | reverse complement strand
GCATAAGCAAACGCCTCTGATACTTCAATAATTTGGCGGGTGCTTTCTGGGCTACCAAAATAAACTGTTGCCCCAACTGCCACTGCACCCATATCCCACGCTTGTTTGATCGTACCAAACATAATTTGGTCATACTTATTCGGATATGTCAGAAGCTCATTGTGGTTAATTTTGACCATGAATGGGATTTTATGAGCATATTTACGGGCTACCGCCCCCAACACACCAAATGTAGAAGCCACCGCATTGCATCCGCCTTCGATGGCAAGTTTAACAATATTCTCCGGATCAAAATAAGCGGGATTCGGCGCAAACGAAGCCCCAGCACTGTGTTCGATCCCTTGGTCAACCGGCAAAATGGAGAGATAGCCAGTCCCAGCAAGCCGCCCATGATTAAACATCTGTTGCAGGCTGCGCAACACCTGTGGATTACGGTCTGTTTGTGTATATACGTCATCAACGAATGATGGCGACGGTAAATATAGCGATTCTTTTGGAATGGTTTGGCTGGTATGATTTAAAAAGTATTCTGCGTCATCACCCAGTGCTTCAGCGATTTTGTTAATATCATAAGTTGTAGTTGCTGCTGTCATAACCATGTGACCTTGTCCCTTTCACAATTTGCAACGACATGAGTATAACACGAAAAGATAAAGCCTCTAGTGTTATCCATCACATACCTGGATGATGATTTACAGCATGCCATTTGGATACATTAACCAAAATGCTATTCAATGGACAAGCCAACGATAATCGCACCAGCCGGAAATTGAATACCTATATACTCGTCTTGAATGGGCGTTAACAAATTGATGTTCAAAATCAAACGGGTATTAATCGTCAAATAAAGCCATGTATCAATCACCGTCAGTTGAACCTGGGTTAATTCGTCATTTTCCAAATTAAGAGATTCATCCGCAAGCCGTACTCCCCCTTGGTAAAGCTGAACAGCTTGGAGAGTGGATTCAGTGTAAACCAGATAAACCAATGTGTTTGAATTAACCTGAAAAATATAGTTCCCCGTTGCCAACGGCATAAACACCACACGTAGGGTAAAGTCACCACTAACAGGTGCGGTGATTGTGGCGTTATCTACCTGGGCGACCAGTGCATCCTGGGCATTTATGCGCCAATTGGCTGCGTTATCTAATGTCCACAGGTCACTATTGATAATATCCGCCACGCCATCATTAAAAAAAACTGGCGAGTTTGGCGTACCGTTGTTGTTATCGCCACCAAGGTCACCACCACTACCAGCTAAGGCAACCGCAGTGGCATCACGGCTTAAAGCAGCTTGCGTTCCACGAAAATCAAGCTCAACTTGAGTCGCTTGGGCATCCACCGCCTGACGAGTAGCCTCAAAATCTAATGCGGCTTGTGTACCCAAGGTTGTATTGCGAAAAGACTCCGCCGTTTGGGTCGCGTAAATACTGACGGCTGTCTGTGTTTCTTGTTGGGCTATACCACTTTCCCGTGCATCCAAGGTTTGCTGCTGTAACTGAATCGCAGCCTGTGTATTAGCGAACCACACCCCAGCCTGAGTTGCCACCTCTGCCACATATTGCCGGGTCGCCTGGGCTTCAATAGCAATAGCGGTTGCGTTAATTTGTGCAATAAGCAGTTCATTTTCTAATGTCGCTTGGATCACGATATTGCTATAGGCACTATCGACATTTGCCTGTTGTGTTGCCATCAATTGCGTTGCTGTACCATAAATATCCATGGCACTTTGTGTCATTGTTAAAACAACTTCTGTCTCTCTCTGTTGTAGCGTTTGTTCAATCTCAAAATTTCGCACCGCCAACAAATCAACAGCCGTGGCTGTGCGTGCAGCCGCTAGGCGAGTGGGATATTGAGCAGTAGTCGTGGATGTCAGGTCTGCGCTACGGATTAAGCCAACACGCTCTGGTTGAAGCAGAATCAGCGCAATCAAGCCTGCACAAAAAATCACCAATGCCACAATAAAACCAAGCCATAATCGTAACAATGAGCTTCTCATGAATTAAATGCTATCCTCTGTAAATGTGAGTTAAGTGGCAATTGCACACCCGCCGCGCCAGGTAGTGGTAAATTAGGCAGCACAGCGTTAATGACCGTTTCACCATTGACGGTTGCAGTTACTTGTTGCCCACTAACAACAACCTGGATATTCAATTCATTCCCGGCACCGATGTTAACCTGAACCGCTTGGATCGGTGAAATCACCCTGCCAATCAAACCGGTATCTGTCAAAAGTTGATCCAATGTAAAACGGTACAACCCTGCCCCGGTCAGGCGGTTTCCGTTATGCGTCAGGCGGATTGCTAAGCCCTCAATGCTATTGACGATGATGAAGTAATCTGCTGGAACAGTAAGCGTAGTCAAATCAACTTGAAGGGTGTAGTCAGATAAATCATTAACCTGTGTGAGTAACCAGGCACCAGTGCGCTGGGCAATTAATTGCCCGTCATCAACACGCCAATCGGCTGCATCACCAAACTGCCATAAATCTGATTGTATCCCCTGGGCAAATCCATCTGTAAAAAATGGCTCGGTCGTATACGTTGGTATAGGAGAGGCGGTCAGTTGTGCGCTAGGAGCTTGTGTTGCAAACCCCAATGCAACCGCAGTAGCATCACGACTGAGTGCCGCTTGTGTACCTTGATAATCTAATTCAACTTGGGTCGCCTGGCGGTTAAAAGCAATTTGCGTGCCTTGAAAATCTAGGGCGGCACGGGTCGCTTGCTGAGCATTGGCAATCGCTACACCCGTTTGTGTGGCTTGAATGTCCAAAGCAGATTGTGTTTCTTGTTGGTCTTGTAACATCTGGCGGTTATCAAGTGCTGCCTGTGTGCTAAATACATTAAATTCAAGTTGATTGAGTGCCTGTGCGGAAAGTTCAACATCATATATTCTTGTGCTTAAGGCAGCGTGGGTGACCGTCAGATCACCAGTTAGCCCCATGCCGAATAACTCCGGCTCATATAGAATAACCGTTGTTATCCCGCCAATGGTGATGGAAAGCAGCAAAATAATTAGCCACAACATCCATGTCAGGCGGCGGCGTTTAGGCGGAATATGGGGTTGGGTTTTATGCGAACCGGGTTCTTCCGGCAAAAGCGGGGGTTTACGTTTTTGAGTCATTGAGACAACACTTGTTTATAAACTTCCAGGGTTTTTTGTGCTGTTTTACGCCAAGTATATTTTGTAGCCTGTGCCAAACCATAATTAATCATTGATGCGCGTAAGGGTTCTTGAATAAGCAAGGCGATGATTGCCCCACCCATAGCACGGGGCGTTTCCACAAGATAAGCCCCATTCCCAGTAATCTCTTTCATCACATCTACACTATTTGCCACAACAGGCGTGCCACTTGCCATCGCTTCAATTGGTGGCAAGCCAAACCCTTCATAAACTGAGGGATAAACAAAAACATCCGCCAGACGATAAAGTGATGGCTTATCTGCTTCATCAACATAGCCAATCCACTGAACAACATCGGTAATCCCAAGTTTTTCAATATAAGCTGG
>RFHA01000268.1 GCA_003696565.1 Chloroflexota bacterium | reverse complement strand
GTGTTCGCTTAATTATGTCACCCTTATTTTTGCGATTTGAATATTATCGATTCGATTTTCCAGAAGATATATATGGCTTTACTATCGAAGAACGCATGCGATATGCCACACCAACATTAGCCTATCTACTCAATCATCAAGCGATTGATATGTTAGCAGAATTAACATTTGATGATGGTAAACCAATCTATACATCAGCTGAATTGCGCCATATGGAAGATGTCAAAAGTGTGACGCGGTATGCCTACTTGATTTTGTTATATGCTGGGGGGGCTACGTTACTTTTGTCATTATTTCTTGCTTACAAGCCGATGACACGCAACATCTTGAAAGATGGGCTTTTTTGTGGTGGAATACTGACAATGACACTGATAGGTGTTATAGTAATGATAGCCATTTTAGCTTGGGATACATTTTTTACGATATTCCATGAAATATTTTTTGAGAGTGGCACTTGGCGATTTTCCTACTCAGATACTCTAATTCGCCTCTTTCCTGAGCGTTTTTGGTTTGATGCGGCATTAACGGTTGGGATATTAACAGCTTTTGGAGGGGGGATCATCACAGCAGCAACCTGGAATGGTAATCCGCTGCGGCGTAAACATTTATGACAATGAAATGGTTGACAATTGGAATTGGTGTTAAGCGATGGTTGATATTAGCAACGCTCGGTGTTTTGAGTATTGCTGTTGGCATTGCTTCTGCTATTGTTAAGTTCCATGTGATACTCCCGACAATAAATTGGGTGGTAATTGTTGTATGCATTAGCTTGGGATCAACCATTACAATTTTTTCTTTACTTAAACTATCACGTAATTTGTTAGCTCCTTATCGTCGTCATCAACATGGTCGTGTAATTGATGTAGTCTATGCGCATAGCAAACGACAAAAAGGTCTAAAAGTTGTTGCAATTGGTGGCGGAACTGGTTTGCCATCCGTTTTACGAGGATTGAAAGCGCATACAAGCAATATTACTGCGGTTGTCACTGTTGCTGATGATGGTGGGAGTTCTGGACGATTACGACGCGATTTAGGTGTATTACCACCGGGCGATCTTCGTAACAACATCGCAGCACTGGCAGATGATGAAAGCTTGATGACCCAGCTTTTTCAATATCGCTTTAATCGAGGCGATTTAAGCGGGCACGCTTTTGGCAACCTATTTATTGCAGCTTTAGCTGGTATTAGTGGCGGATTAGAACATGCTTTACCAGAAGTGGAACGTGTGTTAAATATTCAGGGACGTGTGCTACCTGCTACTTTAGAAGATGTTAACCTTGTAGCGAAAGTACAAATCACAGACAAAACGCGCAGTATTAACATTCAAGGTGAATCCAAGATCAGTGAATTAGGTGGCAAGATCGAACAAATTGCGTTAAATCCGCCAGATGTTTCTGCTTTTGAAGAAAGCGTTTTAGCAATTCTTGATGCCGATCTTGTTGTAATTGGACCAGGTAGTTTATATACAAGTATTTTACCCAATTTAATGGTAGAGGGGATTAGTGAAGCACTGAAAGCAACACGTGCATTAAAAGTCTATGTTTGCAATGTTGCAACTCAGCCTGGAGAAACAGATAATTACAATGTGGCTGATCATGTTTTAGCTTTAGAACGACATATTGGACGTGGCGTGTTTCAAGCTGTATTAGCAAATAACGCTAAGCCAGACCACAATAAAGGGCAAAATACATTTTATGTTGATGAAGTACCAGAACAACACGAAATATTACAGCGGTATCAAATTATTTACACCGATCTCACTGATGCAGAACACCCCTGGCGACATGATCCTCAAAAATTAACAAATGCACTAATAAAGCTTTATTCAAAGGACGAAGTAGGCGAAAGTAAAATTGCCGAGCCTATTTTGATATAAACAAGTGTGTGTACATATCGAAAGGACAAAGCTGTATGGCTATCAAAGTCGGTATTAATGGTTTCGGGCGTATCGGTCGTCAGGTATTAAAAATCCTACGTACAGAATATGCCAACGAGGTTGATGTGGTTGCGTTCAATGATCTTGGTGATCTTCCAACAATGGCGCATCTATTTCGTTATGACTCAGTCCATGGACGTTATCGCGGCGAAGTCGAGGTTAAAGAAAATGCGTTAGTAGTAGACGGTGATGAAATTAAAGCACTCTCTGAACGCGATCCAGCTAACTTGCCGTGGGGTGATTTGGGAGTTGATATTGTTATCGAAAGCACTGGTATTTTTACCAAACGTGCAGATGCGGCTAAACACTTAGATGCCGGTGCTAAGAAAGTAATCATTTCCGCACCGGCTAAGGAAGAAGACATCACAATCGTGTTAGGGGTTAATGAAGACAAATATGATCCAGCACAACATCATGTGGTGTCTAATGCTTCTTGTACAACAAACTGCTTAGCACCTGCTGCTAAAGTTGTGAACGATCTCTATGGTATTCAGCAAGCATATATGACCACGATTCACAGTTATACAAATGATCAACGTATTTTGGATTTACCGCATAAAGACTTGCGTCGTGCACGTGCTGCTGCTCAAAACATCATTCCAACAACAACTGGTGCGGCAAAGGCTGTTGCGTTGGTGATCCCGGAACTTAAAGGCAAGTTTGATGGGATGGCAGTACGTGTACCAACACCAACTGGTTCTCTAGTTGATTTTGTTGCTACAGTTGAAAAACCTGCTGATAGAGATGAATTGATGCAGGCGTTTGAAAAAGCCGCTGCTGGACGCATGAAAGGCATTTTGGATGTCTCTTATGAGCCGTTAGTCTCGTCTGACATCATCGGAAACCCATATTCAAGCATTATTGATGGGTTGTCTACAGCTGTATCTGGCAATTTGGTTAAAGTGATCACTTGGTATGATAACGAATGGGGTTACTCTAGCCGTGTTGCAGACTTGGTCAAATTTATTGGGGATAAACTTTAGGCACTAAAGGTTTAACAATTGATGAGGCGAGTCTTAACTGCTCGCCTCTTTTTAATCAAGGAGTATGTCGATGAACAAGATGACTGTTCGTGATGTGGACTTTTCCGGTAAACGTGTACTAGTTCGGGTTGATTTCAATGTGCCATTAGATGGGAATACTGTTTCTGATGATACACGCATTCGTGCTGCTATTCCTACTCTCAAATTGATTCTTGAACAGAAACCTAAAGCCCTTGTTTTAATGTCACATTTGGGGCGACCTAAGGGGGAACCTGATCCTAAGTATTCTTTATCGCCTGTTGCCCCAGTGTTATCTGATTTACTTGGTGTGGATGTGACATTTGTTGAGGACACAGTTGGTGAAAAAGTAGAAAAGGCGTTAGCTACTCTACCAGATGGTGGCGTGTTGTTGCTAGAAAATACGCGCTTTTATAAAGGTGAAACGAAAAACGACGAGGAGCTTTCTAAAGCCCTAGCAAAACTAGGTGATATTTATGTCAATGATGCCTTCGGATCATCGCATCGGGCGCATGCTTCAACTGTCGGCGTAGCACGTTATTTGCCGGCTGTGGCGGGTTTGCTACTGGAGAAAGAGATCGATTATCTTGCAAATACTATTGAAAACCCGCAACGTCCGTTTATCGCAATTCTCGGTGGTGCAAAAGTATCTGACAAAATCCAAGTTATTGAAGCTCTGCTCAACAAAGTGAATAAGCTCTTAATCGGTGGCGGTATGGCGAACACATTCTTCAAAGCGATGGGTTATGCTGTTGGGAATTCATTGGTAGAAGATAATGCCATTGACACAGCAAAAGCGTTATTAGAAAAAAACGGAAATAAACTTGTGCTACCTAGTGATGCTGTTATCGGTGATAAGTTTGATGATAGTGCAAGTCAAGATGTGGTTGCTATTGCTGATGGTGTGCCAGAAGGCTGGGCTATTTATGATATTGGGCCGGATACCATTGAAGAGTTTGGGAATGCTTTAGATGGTGCCAAGACAATTGTCTGGAATGGACCAATGGGCGTTTTTGAAATACCAAGCTTTGCAAAGGGAACATTTGCAGTGGCACAATTGTTAGCGGATCAAACTGCAAATGGTGCAGTGACGATTATCGGTGGTGGTGACTCCGCTGCTGCTATTCAAGAATCAGGGTTAGCTGATAAGATCACCCATATTTCAACAGGCGGTGGTGCCAGCTTAGAAATGTTAGAAGGTAAAGAATTACCAGGATTAACAGCACTCAACGATAAGGAATAATCTTATGCGAACACCAATTATCGCAGGTAACTGGAAGATGCACAAAACAGTTACAGAATCGATCGACTTTGTAAAACAACTTGAGCCGAAATTAGCACCATATCAAACAGTAGAACGTGTTGTTGCACCAACATTCCTTGCAATTCCAGGTGTATCAGAGGTGCTAAAAAACACAGATATCAAAGTATCTGCTCAAAATACACATTGGGAAAATCAAGGCGCATATACATCACAAATTTCGCCTAGTATGCTCCAAGGTTTGGTTGAATTCGTTATTATTGGGCATTCTGAATGCCGTGCTTATCTTGGTGAAACGGATGATATGATCAACAAAAAAGCGAAAGCCTTGTTAGCGCATGGGTTGAAGCCCATTATTGCCGTTGGCGAAAGTTTGGAACAAAACGAAGCTGGGCAAACGGAGGCATTTGTGGGTGGGCAAGTACGTGCCGCACTCGATGGGCTTTCGGCTGAGGATATGGCAAATGTTGTGATTGCATATGAACCCATTTGGGCAATTGGCACTGGTAAAAATGCTAGCGGTGAAATCGCTAACAATATTATTGGTGGTACAATTCGTAAAACAGTACGTCAACTTTATGGAGATACTGTTGCTGATACGTTACGGATTCAATATGGTGGCAGTGTCAAACCAGAGAACATGATGGAGTATATGTCTCAACCAGATATTGATGGGGCATTAGTAGGAGGAGCATCACTTAAGGTTGATTCGTTTGTTGATTTAGTAAGAATTGCGGCAGAAGCGAAAGGGAACTAATTGGACGTACTGATAGCTAGCATCCTGGTTGTGGTGATGTTTAATCTGTTACGTCAACTTCAACGTTGGTTACATCAACACATCTTTAAAGTTGGATGGTTGATAACGAAAAACTTCTATACAACGACCCTGCTTTATTATGCCTTCTTTTTACCTGGCGTTTTTCTGAACCAACTTGTTTATTGGCTAACAGCGGGTATGTTAGATGTACGTGCTGATCGTGCCATACATATGCCACAAAAACAGGAAATTGGCGAGCTACGTCTAGATTTCATTCGCGTATCAAAAAAAGCGAGTCCGGTTAAATTAGCTTTGATTGAAATAGCCCCTTTTTTAGCTGGTCTCGCTTTTGTTTTGCTTATTGCAGATCACGTTTTTAATATTAGTCAGGTTGTTGTGACAGCACAAAGTGGTACGTTAGATAGCGTGCGAGTAGCAATCAATCAATTGATTAATGTGCCAGATTTTTGGTTGTGGGCATATCTATTATTTACAATTACCAATACGATGATGCCAGAACCTGACGTTTTGAGAAAATGGTGGTGGCTATTTGGTATATTGGTGCTAGCGATGATCCCGTTGTTTATCATCGGGGTTGGTGATGAAATTATTGGGGCAGCATTGGCTGGTCCGGTTATCACAGTGTTAAATACACTGTCTGCTGCATTTACCGTTATGATTTTTTTTAATATCATTGGTGTGATTTTACTGGCTTTAATTGAGAACACAATAGAATATATCACAGGTGATAGTGCTACATTTAAAAACGGCAAAATGGTTGTTATGACACGGGAAGAGATGCTTGCAGAACGTAAAAAAGAGCGTAAACGCAAACAGCGAAACAAACAATCGGAGCGTATTCTACCCCCAGGCACACCATCAATTTACAAACTGTCGTTACCAATACCTGGTGCACCTGGTGAAGAACCTGTAACAAAACCGGTAGCAGCTATTATTGAAAAAGAAAAAACACCAGAGATTGAACCGCCTAAACGTCAAGAACCACGCATTATCACAATGGGACATCAGGAAGATGATACTTCTTCTTGATGAAACCGTGCCACCAACATAAACCCGAAACCAATTAACAGCAGCATAACGCCAAAAGCAATAAACTTAAAAAGCTGACTTGTGATAATTAAGGTTAAAACACCAAATAACGCGCAAAACAGATAGTAACCAACGACAATTTGCCGTTGACTAAACCCCATATCTAACAATCGAAGGTGAATATGTCCACGGTCACCATGCATCGGGTTTCTCCCCTTTCGTAAACGGTTAGCGACTTGCCATGCCAAATCCATCAAGGGTAATCCCATCACCAGTAAAATCGTTGCCATTTTTGCGCCACCAATAATGCTGAGGCATGCCAATAAAAATCCTAAATACATTGCCCCGCCACCCATGAAAATCCGCGCAGGGTAAAAGTTGTACAATAGAAATGCTAATGATGCTCCCATAAGTGCTAATGGTAAAAGACTCACACTTGTTTGAGCGGGGTTGAGGACAAACGCACTATTAATAAACAACATTGTGCCGGCAATGAATGCAACACCACCTACTAATCCATCTAGCCCATCCATAAAGTTAACAGTATTCATCATTAAGCCGATCCAAAACATGCTGAGTGTGACTGTAACAATATACCCCCAGCCTCCGGTTTGCTCACCTGTAAAAGGATTATTGAAAGTTTCAATAAAAATCTGAAAAGCCACAGCAATACCTGCTGCGATAATCTGCGCTACCCCTAGCTGAACAGGATTGAACTCATAGATGTCATCTAAAACACCGACAACAAAAATAATACTGCCACCTAGCAATAATCCAGTTACGCGGATAACTTCTTTTGGATCAAATCGTGGAACATTAAGATATTGTGCTACGACAATACCAATAGTGATCCCTAAAAAGATAGCAACACCACCCAGTTTAGAAACTTGTCGTAAATCGCCTTCGTTGAGTCTTCTGCCCCCTGCTTTGGAGACAATACCATATTGTTTGCCAAGTTTGATCATCAAAGGTGTCATTAAAAATGTTACGCTAAATGAAATGCAAAAGACAATGAAAAAAGCAGCCATCACCCTGTCCCAAATTGTCGATCACCAGCATCACCAAGCCCGGGCACAATGAAGCCAATCTCATTTAGACGCTCATCTACTGCTGCAACATGAATTGGAACATCTGGATGCGCTGTTGTCAGCTTTTCGATCCCCTCTGGTGCTGCTAATAATCCGAGATATTTGATACGTTCAACACCCCAGTTTTTCAAAATATCTACCGTTGCTACGGCTGAACCACCGGTAGCTAGCATGGGGTCAAGAACCAAACAAATTTGTACAGTAGGTGCAGTCGGAAGTTTATTATAATATTGCACAGGGCGTAGTGTTTTCTCATCTCGATACAATCCGATATGCCAAACTTGAACATTTGGCAAAAGTTCCATAACACCGTCAACCAATCCTAAGCCTGCGCGTAAGATTGGAACTAATCCAATAGTTTCTTTCGCTTTTTGTCCTTTTGCAGTTCCCATTGGAGTTTCAACAGTAACGGTCTCTGTTTTGAGGTCTTGTGTGGCTTCATAACACAAAAGCAAAGCTAATTCATAGACAAGATCACGAAATGCGCGGTGATCTGTATTCTTATCTCGTAGCATTGTGAGCTTATGTTGTACAAGTGGATGATTAGAAATGTATACTTGTTGCATTTAACCGCCCTTCTAATTAAATTTCGTGTGGATTTTACGCTGCATGACGGGCATTGTCAAAGTGCTGATCTAAGTTATACTGATTAGAACAAGTATTCATTGGGAGAAAGAAAAGAGATGTCCAATGATGGACGTATGATCGGCGGTCAACGCCGTTCTGGTGAACAAGATAATATCGCACTTCGTCCACAATATTTGAAAGATATTGTCGGGCAAGACCGTGTGCGTAATAATCTTCAGATTATTATTGAGGCAGCAAAAGCCCGGAATGAGCCTGTCGATCACTTGTTATTTTACGGTCCGCCAGGCTTAGGGAAAACATCATTAGCGCATGTGGTGGCTAACGAGATTGGTGCTAAAATTCATATCACTGCCGGACCATCTATTGAGCGTGCAGGTGATCTTGCAGCAATTTTAACCCATATGAAACAAGGGGATATTTTATTTATTGATGAGGTGCATCGCTTAGGACGTGCTGTCGAAGAAATCTTATATCCTGCGATGGAAGATTTTAAGCTGGATATCGTGATTGGTAAAGGTCCCGCTGCTAAAAATGTTCGCTTGAATTTACCGCGTTTTACGGTTATTGGTGCAACTACACGCTTATCTTTGTTAGCTGGTCCATTACGTGACCGTTTTGGTGCTCGCTTTCGCATGGATTTTTATGATCAAGAAGCGATGGAGCATATTATTACACGTGCCGCGGGGATGTTAAACGTGCAAATTAAACCACAAGGCACATCCGAAATCGCAAGACGGTCTCGTGGGACACCCCGCGTTGCATTGCGACTATTGCGTCGTGTACGTGATTATGCTCAAACGCGGGCAGAAGGTATTATTACCGGAGCAGTTGCTGGTGAAGCATTAGAGTTAATGGAAATCGATCACCTTGGATTGGATCAAACAGACCGATTAATCTTAAAAACCATTATTGAAAAATTTGATGGTGGACCAGTTGGCTTAGATACTATTGCTGCCGCAATAGCAGAGGATAGTGCAACAATTATGGATGTTTATGAACCATATCTGCTTCAATTAGGCTTTATAGATCGTACACCTCGCGGGAGAATTGCCACTAGACACGCATATGAACATCTTGGGTATTCTTATGATGAGCAATCAAATCCGAATCAGCCAGGATTGTTTTAGATGGATATTCAATCAGTTGGTAAGATATTGCTTCTAATTGGTTTCGGCATAACACTATTTGGTGGCTTGCTGTTTATGTTGGGACATATAAGTAATTTTGGAAATTTGCCCGGTGATATTCGTGTTCAAAGTAATAACTTTTCTTGCTTTGTACCGATTACAAGCATGATTATTTTGAGTATTATTTTAACTGTTGTTCTGAATATTCTAATTCGATTGATAAACCGATGAGACTAGATGAATTTGACTACGACTTACCAGAATCGTTTATTGCACAAGAGCCTATAGAACCTCGTGACGCTTCACGATTAATGGTTTTAAATCGTGCGGATCAATCAATCACACACCATCAGTATTTTCGTGAAATTGTGGGTTATTTTAATCCTGGCGATGTGCTTGTGATGAACACAACACGAGTAATTCCAGCACGATTACCTGCACAGCGAGCAGATACTGGTGGGAAGCTGGAGGTGCTTCTATTGCGCCAACTTGACTCTACCCGTTGGCAAGTATTGATTGG